>JAHDCH010000242.1 GCA_020629995.1 Pseudaestuariivita sp.
GGCTGATGCTGGGCTTTCGGTTCATCGAAAACTTCGACGCCCCCTATACCAGCCGCTCGGTCACCGAATTCTGGAAGCGCTGGCACATCAGCCTGTCGACCTGGCTGCGTGACTACCTCTATGTGCCGCTGGGCGGCAACCGGGGCGGTGCTCTGCGCACCTGCCGCAACCTGATGCTGACCATGGTGCTGGGCGGGCTTTGGCACGGTGCCAACTGGACCTTCATCCTTTGGGGCCTGTGGCATGGCGGGCTGATGGCAGCCGAGCGTCTGATGGGCTCAAAACACCGCGACACCGTCTGGCCGCGTCTGCTGGCCTGGCCGCTGACGATGGTGTTTGTGCTGATCGGCTGGGTGATGTTCCGCGCGCCCTCGGTCACCGAAGCGCTGACGATGTACGCCGGGATGCTGGGCCTGAACGGCCTGCCGGCCAGCGCCGAGACACTGATCCTTTTGCGCCCGACCGAAACGCTGTGCCTGATCTGCGGCACCGCCCTGGCTTTGGCCCCCGCGCTGCGTGGACGCGTGCACCTGCCTCGCGCCGCGCAGGCGTGGCAGGCCGCGTCGGGCTTGCGAGCGCTGATGCTCTTTGCCCTGTGCGCCGTGATCATCCAGGCGCGCGGTGACGCGCCCTTCCTCTACTTCCAGTTCTGACAGGAGCCTGCGATGCCTCTCTTCTCGACCTTGAACGGATCCCTTTTTGCCGCCGGCTTTGCCGCGCTCACCTTTGTCCCCGGTGTCTGGACGCTGGCCACCACGCCTGTCTCGGGCATTCCGGCGGACGTGATCTCGGGCGCGGCCCAGCGCCAGTACGAGGACCGGTTCGAAACCGCTTTTCCGCTGCAGGCCGGCTTTCGCCACGCCTGGGCGGCGGTCAAGTTCGGCGCTCTGGGCGAGATGGCCGAAGGCGCTGTGGTGGGCTCTGGCGGCGTCCTGTTCACCGCCGAAGAGTTCACCGCACCCAGCGTCCCCCGGGATCTGGCGACCGCGCTGGCCACCGCGCGCGATGCGCTGGCGGCCACGGGAACCGAGCTGATCCCGGTGATCGTGCCCGACAAGGCGCGGATGATGGCCCATAGCCTGCCCCACGCGCGTTCGGCCCGATTTGACCGCCGGTATGATGCGGCGCTGGCACAGATTGCCCGGTCCGGGCTGCCCAGCGTTGATCTGCGCCCCGCCCTGTCGGGCCCCCGCGCTTTCATGGCCACCGACACGCATTGGAGCCCCGAAGGCGCGCGCGCCTCGGCCCGGGCCATTGCGGCGCTGATCGGCGACCGGATCGTCACTGAGGCCAGCTTTGAAACCCGCGCCACCGGCACGCAGGCCTTTGACGGCGATCTTGTCGCCTTTGCCGACACAGGCCCATGGCGCGGCCTTGTCGGCCCGGCGCCCGAACAGATCACCACCTATCACACAGGCCAAACCGGCGACGGCGCGATGGACCTGTTTGGCGATGCCGACACGCCGGTTGCTCTGGTCGGCACCAGCTATTCGGCGCGCGACGCCTTTCACTTTACCGGGTTTCTGAAATCCGAGCTGGGCGCCGACGTGATCTCGTTTGCCCAAGAGGGCCTTGGCCCGTTCACCCCGATGGATCGCTTCCTGCGCATGCTGGACGATCCTGCCTTTCCCACCCCCCAAATCGTTCTTTGGGAAATCCCGGAACGTTACCTCGACACCTGGAGCCTGTCACAATGAAACACCTCATCCCCCTTTGCACCGCGGCCCTGATCGCTGCCACCTCGGCCCCGGCCGCCCCCTTGTGCGATGCCTTTGCCTCGGCCGAGACGATGCCGTCCAAATATCGCAAGCTGGCGCCCGTGCTGTCGGACGGGCCTGCTGACTGGATCATCACCGCCGACCAGATGAAGACGGACTATGCCCCCGATGCCGAAGCCGCCGCTTTGCTGGCGCACATCGCCGCCGCGTTCGAAGCGCGCGGCACCCGGCTGGCCATCGTCATGGCGCCGCCGCGCCCCGTTGTGGCCGGGCAGGACAAGCTTGATGCCTTGGCTGGCGGCGACGCAGGGTATGACGTGGCGGCTGTCACCGCGTCGTTCGGGCAGATGATCGACACGGTGCGCTCGGCCGGGATCATCGCACCTGACCTTGCCAAGGTCGCGACCGGCGATGCCGCCCTGCGCGCCAGCTATTACTACCCCCACGACACGCATTGGACCCCGCAAGGGGCCGCGTTCAGCGCTGTCGCTCTGGCCCAGGAGGTGCTGGCCGCCGGCCTGCCCGCCTTTGCCGGATCGACATTGACGCTGCCTGACCCGGCTGGCCCCGAAGCCCATGCCGAAAAAGGCTCGCTTGCCCAAATGGCGCGCGCGGTCTGCGGGGCCGAAATCGCGAAGGTGACGCACCAGATCCCGGTCTTTGCCAAAGGTGACCTGGGCCTTTTGGACGACACCGGGGCGCGCCCGCGCATCCTTTTGGCCGGGTCCAGCTTCAGCAACCGCTACCAGAATGACGCCTACCGTGTGGCCGAGGCGATCAGCGGCGCGCTGGGGGCTGATGTGGTCAACCACTCGGTTTCGGGCGGCGGCGCGATCGGCGCTCTGGAAGGCGTGATCGCCTCAGGCCTTCTGGACGCAGAAGCGCCCTTTGACCTTGTGGTGTGGGAGCTGCCCTATACCCAAGGCCTGCGGTCGGTTGGCATGCTGCGCCAGCTTCTGGGCGCGCTGGAATTCAGCCGGGATCGCGCCGTACACGCGGCCGCGCAAGCGGATGGCTCGGGCAAGGTCAAGGTCGCGCTCAAAGGCGCAGATGCCCGTCTTCTGGCGTTCGAGGCGCCTTCGGCCCAGCTGACGCGCATGAAGGTTGACCTGCGGTTTGTCGATGGGTCCAAGACCACGCTGAGCCTCGCGCGCAGCGCGCATGTGCCTGCCGGTCTGCGCTCGGACTGGTGGGCGGTCAGCCTTGCCGGCATCGCGCCCGGCACGCTCAGCTCTGCGACCTTCCGCTATGACGCGGACGCTGTTCAGGCCGGGTCGGCAATCCGCGTCTACTGAACACCGGTATGGGCCGGGGTGTGTGCCCCGGCCTGCTACCAATCCGCTACCAATAGGCCACAAAGGCGTGGCCGGGGTGGTCGGGCTCGTCCTTTGTGGGCAGCAGCCCGTCGCGCAGGGGGTCGCATTCGCGGAACACGTCGCGCAGGCAGACCCGGCAGATCTTGCGCTGGAAATCCCGCGTTGCTGCCGAAATCGCTGCCGATTTCGACGCGTGCAGCCGGCCCTCGCCCAGCTCGGCGGTGACGTGGAACTGATCCAGCGTGCCGATCAGCCGGGCATTGCCCGCCACGATGTGAATATCGCCACCCGCCTCGCGCACGTCGCGGATCAGCTTGATCAGCATGTCGCCAGCCGCCAGGTCCAGCTTGCGCACGCTTTTGAGGTACAACACCACGTTGCGCTGTTTGGGACGCTCGGCGCGGATGCGCGCAATGGTGCGTTCGACATGTTCGACCGACCCAAAGTACAGCGCGCCAATAACCCGGATCACGATCAGCTGCGGGCATTCGGGATAGCGCGGATCGCCCGCCTCGCGGAACTTGCGGTCACCCTGCGGCGAATCCATCGGCGCTGTCACCGACACTTCGGGATAGGCCATCTCGTAGACAAACACCGCCAGCGACGCGATCACGCCCACGTAGATGGCAAAGTCCAGCTCGATCAGCAGGCCTGCGGCCAACGTCAGAACCAGCACCAGCGTTTCGGGGCGCGACGTGGTGACGATGTGGCGCAGTTCGGTCCAGTCAATCAGCCGCCAAGCCACGTAGAGGATCAGCCCCGCCATGGCGGGCGCGGGGATGAACACCACCAGGTCGGACACGAACACCAGCACCAGCGCCAGAAAGCCGGACGCAAACAGGGCCGCCATCGGCGTGACCGCTCCGGCGCTGTAATTGACACCCGACCGCGTAAAGGACCCAGACCCCGCATAACATTGAAACAGCCCGCCGACGGCATTCGAAAGGCCCTGCCCGATCATCTCCTGGTTGGCATCAAACGCCTCCTTGCGGCGCACCGCAAAGGACCGGCCGATCGAGATCGCTTCAAGCAGGCCCACCAGCGCAATCGCCATCGCGCCCGGCACCAGCGCGATCGTGTCGCCCAGCGCGGCGACCGGCGGTGCAAAATCGGGCAAAGCCGCCGACAGAGGCGCGATCATCTCGACCCCGTGCTGCCCGGCGTCCAGCCCATAGGCCAGCCCGGCCCCGGCCAGCAATGCGATCAGGAACCCCGGCAGTCGCGGCGCACAGGTCTGGACCACCAAGGCCACCGCCAACGTCACGCCTGCGATGGCCAGGGCATAAGGGTTCACTTCGGTAAAATGCTCGCCCACCCGGGCCAGCCGCTCGACGACATTGCCACCACGTTCCACCTCGACGCCCAGCGCGCCCGCCAGCTGGCTGACGCCGATCAAAAGCGCGGCGGCAGCGGTAAAGGCGGTGATCACCGAATGGGACACGAACGAGACAAAGCCGCCCAGCCGCCCGATCCCCGCAAGGATCTGGAACACCCCCACAAGGATCGTCATCAAAAGTGCCAGTTGGATATACGCGGCGCTCCCCGGCTCGGCCATGCCCGCAAGCGTGGCAAACAGCACTGCCGAGATCGCCGTGGTCGGCCCCGAGATCATGATCATCGACGAGCCCCACAGCGCCGCGATCACCGCCG
>JAHDCH010000243.1 GCA_020629995.1 Pseudaestuariivita sp.
TGGCGCGGATCGAGGATTGGGTGGACGACATTTCTGCGAAATGTCGCGCGAAGGCGGCGGCGCGGCTGGGCACGGATGACTTTAGCATCGAGCTGCGGGTGATCGGGCGCGATGCGACCCTGGGTGCGCTCGAGACCGCGGGTGCCGGTGCGCACGAGGTTGCGGTGCTGGCCATCGTGACCGCGCCCGGGGATGCGCAGGCGCGAGAGATCGCCAAGATGCTCAACCCCTACCTGCTGCACCATCCGCTGACGCAGGACGAAGAAGTGCCGACCTTTGCCTTTCCCTTTTCGCCGCCCGAGATGGCGCGGGGCGCCGTGTACGAGTTTTGCGTGAATCACCTGTTGGCGCTGAGTGACCCGATGGAGGCGTTTCGCCTTGACGTTGTGGAGGTCGGATAGATGGCACGACTGGGGGATGTGGCGCAAAAGGTGCGCTCCAAGAATGCAGGGCCTTTCTGGGTGACGGTGGATATTTTCTGCGGCACGCCCGAGGCGTTTGCACGCGTCAGCCAAGCCGTCACGGCCGAGGTTGCCGCGCGGCTGTTGCACACGCCCGAGGACCGGGTGAAGCGATTTGAGATCAGTGACTTGAACGTCATCAAGCTGTCTGCGCCCCGGCCGGAGGTGCAGGGCACAAGGGCTGACAGGGATATGCACGGCGCGTCCTTTGCGGCGCTGTTCGCCGAGCTGGAAATCTGACGCGGTACGCACCAACAGCCCACCTGCCGTAAATGGTGGGATTCCATACCAACACTTTAAAGTTGTGGACAGGCCCCCGGCTTTGTCCAATGATGGTGCCATTATTTCCGGCGCCTTCCGGGGTGCCACAGCACATTTTCTAACCGGAGGGCAGGATTATGCCTCAGGCCATTGCGTGGTCATTTTCGGCTGGTGGACCGTCAGGAGCGGGCGCCAGCGCCTCGGGGAGCACCGAGGGCGACGGGATCATTTCAGTCAGCAAGACATTCGACGGCGGCGGGTCTGAAACGGACCTTGCGCTGCAGGTCGACAGGGTTGCCAACGTGACGATGCTGGCGATCAGCAGCGACGTTCTGGACGGCACCGTCACGGTCAAGGGATCGGGCGCCAAGAAAAAGCTGACCGGTCCGATCGTGTTGTTTGGCGAGGCGGTGACGCTGTTCGCGTCGGACCTGTCGACGATCAAGGTCCACAACACATCCCAGGACAAACCGGCCACGGTGCAGGTTCTGATCGGCATGACGGTCGCCTGATCGCGGCCCGGGGCCGGGCCTGACGCGGGGGCCGGCCGCAAGATTTCGACATGATTGCATTTTGACAAGCGAGGGAGCGTCCCATGCCCATTACCCCAACCTATCCCGGCGTCTACGTGCAAGAGATCGACTCGGGCGTGCGCACGCTGGCGGGTGTGCCGACCTCGGTCGCGGCCTTTGTCGGGAGGACCCGCAAAGGCAAGACGGACGCGCCGACGGTCTGTTTCAACTTTGGCGAATTCTCGCGCCGGTTCGGCGGTCTGAGCGCGGACAGCACGGTGTCCTATGCGGTCGAGGATTTCTTTAACAACGGGGGCGGGCAGTGCGTGATCGTGCGCCTGTTCGAACCGTCAGCGGCAAATGACGACGGGTATGCCGCGGTCGCCCACGGCGCGCTGAAGGTGCGCGCCGCCAGCCCCGGAGCCTGGGGCAACACGCTGGAGGTGTCGGTCAGCCATCCCAAGCAGGAAGATCCGGTCGGCACAGCGGCGGTGGCGGCCAGATACGGGCTGAGCGCGGACGACCTGTTTGACCTGGTCATCTTTGACAGCGCGACCGAAGCCCGGGAGGTGTTTCGCAACCTGACGGTCAAAGAGGCCGGAGGCGAGCGGCGCTATGACCGCGTGCTTGAGGCGTCGTCGCTGATCGAATTCACGCCGGACGCCCAGGGCGACCCGGAGTTTTCCGACGTGATCCCGGCGGTCACGGCGAAACCGGTGCAGGCGACCGGCGGAAACGATGGCGCGGTGCTGGGCAATGGCACCTATATCGGCGACGAGGCGCGCAAGACCGGGCTGCAGGCGCTGCGCAAGGCCGACATCTTTAACCTGCTATGCGTGCCGCCGGACACACGCGGCGGAACGCTGGCCGCGCCGGTACGCGAAGCGGCGGCCAAGCTCTGCGCGGAAGAGCGCGCGCTGTACATCGTGGACCCGCCTGCCGAGTGGGACCGCAACCCGCAAGAGGCCGCCTCCAAGGCCAAGGCCGAGCAGATGGGAGCGGGTATGGTCCTGCCGCTGACCCACGCCGATCACGCGGCGCTGTATTTCCCGCGCATCCGCAAGAGGGACCGCCTGCGCGGCGGCCAGATCGACACGTTCGCACCTTGCGGAGCGGTGGCGGGCGTGATGGCGCGCACGGATGTGGACCGCGGCGTGTGGAAAGCCCCCGCCGGGCTGCAGGCCAGCCTGTCGGGCACAGAAGGCCTGACCGTGAACCTGACGGATGACGAAAACGGCCTGCTCAACCCGATTGCGGTCAACTGCATGCGCAGCTTTCCCAACATCGGCCGCGTCGTCTGGGGCGCACGCACGCTGAAAGGGTCGGACCAGCTGTCGGACGATTACAAATATGTCTCGGTCCGAAGGCTGGCGCTGTTCATCGAGGAAAGCCTGTTCAGGGGCACGCAATGGGTGGTGTTCGAAGGCAATGACGAACCGCTTTGGGCGCAGATCCGCATGTCGGTGGGTGCCTTCATGCAGCGTCTGTTCCTGCAGGGTGCGTTTCAGGGTGCCAGCCCGAGCGACGCCTATTTCGTCCGCTGCGATGCAGAGACTACCACACAGGATGACATCAACCGGGGCATCGTGAACATCGTTGTCGGCTTTGCCCCGCTGCAGCCGGCCGAGTTCGTCGTGATCTCGATCCAGCAAATCCGCAGTGCGAGCTAAGGGAGAGGATCATGCCTCAGTTCAAGACAAACGCCGACCGGTTCGACCCCTACAAGACCTACAAGTTTCGCCTGAAATACGCCGAAGGCACCTATATCGCGGGGCTCAGCAAATGCTCGGCGCTCAAACGGACGACCGAGGTGGTCAAGCACCGCGAGGGCGGAGATCCGTCGACCAGCCGCAAATCGCCGGGCCAGACCGAATTTGACGGGATCACGCTTGAACGGGGCGTGACCCACGACATGCAATTCCAGCAGTGGGTCAACAAGGTCTGGAATTTTGGCGCGGGCCTCGGAGCAGAGGTATCGCTGAAGGACTTTCGCAAGGATCTGATCCTCGAGGTCTACAACGAAAGCGGCCAGACCGCGCTGGTGTACAAGCTGTACCGGTGCTGGCCGTCCGAATTCACGGCGATGCCCGACCTTGATGCCTCGGCCAGCGCGATCGCGATCCAGTCGCTCAAGCTGGAGCTGGAAGGCTGGGAGCTGGACCAAGCCTCGCCTGAACCGGCCGAGCCATCCTTCGAAACGCCGGGCTGAGGCCATGACACCGGGTTCCGAGGCCCCTGTCCCTGTTCGGCTGAGCGCCGAAGCGCTGATCGACCTGAGCGAAGCGGCGGCGGCGCTGTCGCCGGCGCGCTGGTCGCTGGCATGTCTGGGGCGGGGGTACAAAGGCTGGCAAGATGCCGACCTGAGGGCGCTGCCTCTTGGGCAGAGGGATGCGATGATGCTTGGCCTGAGGCGCGCGCTGAAGGGCGACGTGCTGAGCGCGGAACCCACATGCCAGAGCTGCACAGCCACGTTCGAGCTGAGGCTGGCCATCCCGGACCTTGGGTATGACGCAGCGCGCGAAGTGCCCGGGCAGGACAGCTTCGATCTGCGCCCCGTGACGCTAGGCGACATGCTGGCGGTCGAACATCTGGCGGCCCCGCAAGAGGCAGAGGCCGAGCTGATCGCAAGGCTGGGCTGCGGGCCATCCGACGATCTGGCGGACCGGCTGGAGGCGCTGGATCCCATGGCCGATGTCTGGATCAGCTGCGCCTGCCCGGAATGCGGCCAGCAGCAGGACCTTGCGCTGGACGTCGTCGGGTTTGTGGCAAGGGAAGTGCGCCAGATCGCGACCCGGACCATGAGGGACGTCGCCGATATTGCCCGCGTGTTCCATTGGAGCGAAGCCGACATTCTGCGCCTGCCGGAGGCCCGCAGAGCCTTCTATCTGTCCGAGGCGCTGGCATGAGCCGGTTTCTGCACAATGTCGCCGCCAAGGGGCGCGGGCTGCTGCCCGCGTTGCAGCCCCGCGTGCCCACAAGGTTCGAGGATGCGGCGCCGGGCGCCGATGCGGGGGGCGGTGAATTTGGCAGCGGGGATGCGCTGGCCGGTCTGGCGGTACCGGCTGCGGCCGAGGGGCCGCTGAAGGCAGCGGCGCAGCCGGCGGTGCAACGCATGGCGGATGAAGATTTAGAGCCAGCGCCTGAGACGGCCCAGCACACAGAGGAAGCAACCGTGCAAAGGCGCATGATGTCCGCGCGCCCCGCTGCGCCGCCATCCGCTGTTATGCCGGCTGTCGTGCCTGCAGCACCGAGCGAACCTGCGGCGGGCAAGGCCGCGTTGCCGGGGCCAGCGCACCTGGCTGGTGCGTCGCATCCGCCACCGCGGGCGGAGGGTCAGGCGAGCGTGGTGCCTGCTTCTGCCGGGGTTGATGCATATGCGGGCGCTGTCGGTTCAGAGCCGACCCCAGCGGATGCGCCACGGCAAACGCCGACTGCCTTTCGCGCACAAG
>JAHDCH010000244.1 GCA_020629995.1 Pseudaestuariivita sp.
GTGTTCTGCGCCGCGAGCTGTTTTTGCATCGACACCAGACGCTCACCCGCGCGGATTCGCGCGCGCAGCTCGGCTGAATCGAATGGCTTGGTCAGAAAGTCATCCGCGCCGCTTTCCAGCCCCCGCGCGATTTCATCCTTTTCCGCCTTGGACGTCAGCAGGATAAAGTAGCCATAATGCGCCTCGCCGCACAATTCGCGGAAGGCGGCGCAGAATTCCAGCCCGTCCATCTCGGGCATCATCCAATCGCTGAGCACCAGGTCAGGCAACGCCTCGCGGCACAGATCAAGCGCTTCGCGCCCTGTTTCCGCCTCGACCACATCAAATCCCCAGCGTTTCAGACTGGCCACAAGGATGCGCCGCTGCAAACGGCTGTCGTCGGCGACCAGCACCCGTTCGATCCCACCCGAATCCGGCACCTGCGCGATCTGTTGCGGGTCTGTTTCAGCTGATTTCACTGCACTTTGCGTCACGTCGGAACCTGTCACCACTGGTTTACAGAGGTGTACGCGCCAGAGGTTTAACATCGTCTGAACAACCTTGGATGCCCGACAAAAATGTCATGCCGAAAGGCTTTGTTTACGACCCGTGCGCTAAGCGCTTCTGATCCAGGATGAGGTGCGCGTGATGATTGCATGGGATCAGGTCGAAGAACTGCGCGACGCGGTCGGCCCCGAGGAATTCGGCGAATTGGTTGAGGTGTTTCTGGAAGAGGTCGAAGGCGTGCTGACCCAGCTAAGCGCCGAGTCCGGCGCGTCCGAACTGGAATCGCAACTGCATTTCCTGAAAGGCAGCGCGCTGAACCTCGGCTTTGCCGACTTTTCACAGCTGTGCCAGGCCGGTGAAACCACCGCCAAAGGCGGAACCACCGACGGCATCGACGTGCCTGCGATCGTCGCCAGCTACCACGCCACCAAAGAATTGTTCCTGACCGAAATCGCCCAGCGCTATGCCGCGTGAGGATCAGATGACGAACTGGGCCATCATCTCGTCATTTGTGATGTCGGTATAGGTAAACCCGGCTGAATCGAGCTTGGCGAGAAAGGATTGAAACTGATCGGGGTGCTTTGTTTCAATCCCGATCAGGACCGAACCAAAGTTGCGCGCCGATTTCTTGAGGTATTCGAACCGGGCAATATCATCGTCCGGGCCAAGGAAGTTGAGGAACTCTTTCAGCGCGCCGGGCCGCTGCGGCATGCGCAGGATGAAATACTTTTTCACCCCGCCATAGCGCTGGGCGCGTTCCTTGACCTCGGGGAGACGCTCGAAATCAAAATTGCCCCCTGATGCGACGCACACCACCGTCTGGCCCTGAATCTCTTCTCGAATATCCTTGAGCGCGTCGATCGACAGCGCTCCGGCGGGTTCAAGAACAATCCCCTCGACGTTCAGCATGTCGATGATGGTGGTGCAGATGCGATCCTCATTCACCAGCAGCACATCGCCGGGGTCCACATCCGCCAGACGGGCAAAGGGCGCATCTCCAATTCGGGCCACCGCCGCTCCGTCCACAAAGCTGCTGATCCGCGGCAAGGTTACCGGTCCGCCCTTGCGCAGCGCGGCCAGAAGGCTTCCGGCCTTGTCCGGTTCCACAAAGGTCATCGGCACCTGCCCGCCAAAGAAGGCGCGCGTGCCGGATGACAGCCCGCCGCCCCCGACGGGCAAGACGATGCGATCCGGGGCGCGGCCCAGTTGCTCGGCGATTTCGGCCGCGACCGAAGCCTGGCCTTCGATCACGTCCTCGTCGTCAAACGGCGACAGGAAATGCCCGCCCGCCTCGGCGCAAAACGCCTGCGCCGCGCCCAGCGTGTCGTCGAAATAGTCGCCGACCAGCCGCACCTCGATGGCGTCGCCGCCGAACACGCGGGTCTTGTCGATCTTTTGCTGGGGCGTGGTGACGGGCATGAATATCACGCCCCGCACCCCGAAATGCCGGCAGTTGAACGCAACCCCCTGCGCGTGATTGCCGGCACTGGCACAAACGAACAGATCCTTGTCCGGCACCTGTTTGCGCATCGCGTTGAACGCGCCGCGAATCTTGTAGGACCGGACCGGCGACAGATCCTCGCGCTTGAGCCAGATGTCGGCACCATATTTGTCCGACAGGTAATCGTTCCGCATCAGCGGTGTGGCGGGAAACACCGCGCGCATCCGCGCCGTGGCCGCAAGGGCAAGATCCTGAAAATCGGTCATCCCACCCTCGTGCCGGAACGCCCCCGCCTTGGCAAGCGTCAGTCGAGGGGGCGCTTTTCGATGAACACGCGGTAAAACGTCGTCAGAACGCTGGCCCCGATCAGCGTCAGGAACCAGCCAACCACCGCGCTGTAGACCACAAAGAGCGTACCCGACGGATCGCCAAAGAACACAAGCGGCAGCTGCATCAGCAGCGAGCCAAGCATAAAGACCAGCACCAGAACAAAGATCGTCCCGCCCTGCCCTTTGGTCGCGTTCCACGCTTCGGCAAAGGTCAGCGGGTCATCAATCGCGGCGGCGGGCAGAACGGCACATAGCCGGTAAAACGCCCAGATCGCGATTGCGCCCAGAAAGACCAGAATGACAACCATACTGCCCTGAGTTTGGCCAAA
Organism: Pseudaestuariivita sp.; assembly: GCA_020629995.1. GTDB lineage: Bacteria > Pseudomonadota > Alphaproteobacteria > Rhodobacterales > Rhodobacteraceae > Pseudaestuariivita. Next base: position 2,586 of record JAHDCH010000244.1, read on the forward strand.
GAGCGTTCCAAGAATCCCCCCTGCAATGGCAAAGCAAACCCCAATCAAAAACGCGATGGCCAGACCACGGCCAAAATAGCTGGCCATTCGGCTGCCGTGCCAGCGCGGGATGTAACCCTGGCCACGTTCGTTCACCAGGATCAAACGGTGCCACAGAACCGCGATCCAAAGCGACACGATCACGCCAACAATCGCAACAAAGACATACCCCAGGGCCATGGAAACCGGCGGCAGCTCCATATCGGGTCCAGCCTCCAGTTGCAGCTGTTGCGGCTCGGGGAACAGCACTTGCAAAACCACAAGAATACCGTAGGGAAACAGCGTCAGCAAAAGCGCCTCATCGCGGTTCTCCCACACCTGTTGCACCGAGTGTTTCACAATCGCCCAACCCAGCATCAAATCGCTCCTTGCAAATCCTTTGGGCGCGGGTGTCCCACATGGCGTCCGCTGGGGCAACCTGGCCTTGTGATCGCGGCCAAATCCCGCTACGCCCAGCGCCGTTCAGACCGGAGAATCCCATGACCGCGCCCAAGAAAGTTGTGCTTGCCTATTCGGGGGGCCTCGACACCTCGATCATCCTGAAATGGCTGCAAACCGAATATGGCTGCGAGGTGGTCACCTTTACCGCCGACCTGGGCCAGGGCGAAGAGCTGGAGCCCGCCCGCAAAAAGGCCGAGGATATGGGCGCCGCGGCGATCTATATCGAAGACCTGCGCGAAGAGTTCGTGCGCGATTTTGTCTTTCCGATGTTCCGCGCCAATGCGGTCTACGAAGGTCAGTACCTTCTGGGCACCTCGATCGCGCGCCCGCTGATCTCCAAGCGTCTGGTCGAGATTGCCGAGGCCGAGGGTGCCGACGCGGTTGCGCACGGTGCTACCGGCAAAGGCAACGATCAGGTTCGGTTCGAACTGGCCGCCTACGCCCTGAACCCCGACATCAAGGTGATCGCCCCCTGGCGCGAATGGGATCTGACCAGCCGGACCAAGCTGATCGAGTTCGCCGAACAGCACCAGATCCAGATCGCCAAGGACAAACGCGGCGAGGCGCCGTTCAGTGTCGATGCCAACCTTTTGCACACCTCGTCCGAAGGCAAAGTGCTGGAGGATCCGGCCGAGGACGCGCCTGATTACGTCTATCAGCGCACGGTCAACCCCGAGGATGCGCCCGACACGCCCGAATACGTCGAGATCGGGTTCGAAAAGGGCGACGCCGTGTCGATCAACGGCGAAGCAATGTCGCCCGCCACGCTCCTGACCAAGCTGAACGAACTGGGCGGCAAACATGGCTGCGGACGGCTTGACCTGGTCGAAGGGCGCTTTGTGGGCATGAAGTCGCGCGGGATCTACGAGACGCCCGGCGGCACGCTGCTGCTTGAGGCGCATCGCGGGATCGAATCGATCACGCTCGACCGCGGCGCTGCGCACCTCAAGGACGAGCTGATGCCGCGCTATGCCGAGCTGATCTACAACGGGTTCTGGTTCTCGCCCGAGCGCGAGATGCTGCAAGCCGCCATTGATGCAAGCCAAACGCACGTCACCGGCACCGTCCGGCTCAAGCTGTACAAAGGATCGGCGCGCACGGTGGGCCGCTGGTCAGACCATACGCTGTATTCCGAAGCGCATGTGACGTTCGAAGATGACGCGGGCGCCTACGATCAGGAAGACGCGGCAGGCTTCATTCAGCTGAACGCTCTGCGTCTGAAACTTCTGGCGGCTCGGGATCGTCGTCTGAAATCGTGATGTCATCCACGGCACGGCGGATCATCTTTTCCGCCGTGTCAGAGAATGTGTTGGTCAAACGCTCGCTCAATCCGGCTTGCGCTGGCGCGGCGACCCCGGTTTGAAAGATCGGAGCGGTCGCGCGGGCCAGACCATTCGCGCCCAGCGCGCCGACAACACCCCGCGCCTGCAGCTTTGACAGCACGGCCATCGCTTCGTTCATCGGCAGCTTGAGGCTTTGTGCAATCACGTCCGCCGAAACGTGACCCCGCGATCTGGCAAGCGCAGCCGCCCAGACATATCGCGCCGGTTGGGTCGCCTTGGT
>JAHDCH010000245.1 GCA_020629995.1 Pseudaestuariivita sp.
CGCCGCGCGGGCTGCCATCGGTGCCCTCGGGCCCAACTGTGCTGAGGATGCAGAATCGCGAGGCCATGATCCAGCGGCGGTAGAGCGGCGTCAGATAGGTGGCGACCTTGCGCAACGCGGGCTTGCCCGGCGCGCCGTACAGCGCATGCAGCGCTTCAAGCGTTTCAACCTTTTGCATCGAACCCAGCCTCCGCCATCAACTCGTTTGACCGCGCCTCAACGACGCTTTCCAGCGTTTCGAGAAACGTATCCTTGTCCAGCCCCGGCGTGACCGGGTCAAGGAACTCAACCACTGCAAGGCCGGGCTTGCGGTAGATCCCGATCCGCGGCCAGAAGACACCCACATTGGTCGCCGCCGGCACGCAAGTCTGGCCCGTCTCGGCGTACAGCACCGCCGAACCTACCTTGTAAGGCACCTGCGCGCCGGGTGCGACGCGCGTGCCCTGAGGGTAGATGATCAGCTGGCCCGCAGGCGCATCGCCGGCCTTCACATCTGCCACCATCTTGCGGATCGCCTCTGACCTCTTGCCACGGTTTACCGGGACGCACCCGATCCGCATCCCGTACCACCCCAGGATCGGCGCCCATTTCAGCGAGGCTTTCATGATGAACTTGGGCTGCTTCACGACCGACACGATCATGATGATGTCCAGAAACGACTGGTGCTTGGACGCGATCAGAACCTCGCCGGACGGGACTTCGCCGCGCACTTCGGTCTTCAGGCCCACCATCCACGACGCGGTCCAGCGCACCCAGCGGCAATAGGTCCGCACGCCCGAATACGCGCCCTGCCGGTCAAAGATCGCCCAGGGGGTAAAGAAAATGGCAAGGAATGCCATCATGAAATACATCTGAAGCATGAACAGGAAAGACCGCACCCATTGCACTGCATAGCCCATCTCAGGTCAGTCCTTCCAAAGTCTTGCGGGCGGCGACGCCCGTCGCCCAATAGGCCACCGCACCCAGGATCGGCGCAATCAACAACGGCAACAGCCAGTGCCAGCCGCGAAATCCCAGCCCGGTGAGAAAAGTTGCTTCGGCCCCGGCGGATGGCAACAGCAGCACCGCGATCAATCCGGCGACAACGCCCGCCGCCGCGCCAGCCAGAGCGCGCAGCGTGAAACGGCGCACAAACGCCTGCGCGATATAGCCATCGGTTGCGCCCACAAGGCGCAGCACCTCGATGACCTGCGCATTGGCCGCCAGGGCTGCATTGGCAGCCAGGGTGATCATCGCCGCCGACGCCGCTCCGATCAGCAGGATCGAAACCCAGCCCAGCGCGCGCAACGCACCCGCGGCGCGCACCAATGGCTTGCGCCAGCGGGCGTGGTCATCCAGCACCGCACCGGGCACCTCTGCGGCCAGACGCAGGCGCAGGCCGGCGGCGTCAAACCCGGCGCCGGTTTCGGTGATCTCGATCAGCTGCGGGACCGGCAGGTCCTCCAGCGGCAGGTCCGGCCCAAACCAGGGTGCCAGCAGGGCGCGTTGCTCATCCGCGCTGAGAAGGCGCGCCGTGGCCACACCCGGCGTTGTCTGCAGCACGGCCATGGCAACCGCGGTCTGGGCCGCCATCTGTTCGGGCGGCGCGGACAGGCGCAGGGTCGCTCCGCGGTCCAGTTCAGATGACCAGGTCGCGGCCAGCCGCCCCGACGCCAGCGACAGCGCCAGCGCAAAGACCATCAGAAAGGCCATCGCCGCCGAGGTGAACAAGGTCAGACGCACCGTAAAGCCGGCAGGCGGCACGACACGATCGGCTTGCGCGTCCCCGACAAGGAACCCCAGGACCTTTGCCACCACCGCGTTCACAGATCGGCCCCCGCAAGCTGCAACCGCCGGTTGGCGATCCGCAGGACGCGTGCCTGAACATGGCTTTTGGCGGCGCGGATCAGGCTCAGGTCGTGCGTTGCGATCATCACCGTCTTGCCCATCCGGTTCAGCTCGATCAGCAGCGTCAGCAGGCGCTGAGACATCTCCCAGTCGATGTTGCCGGTCGGCTCATCCGCCAGGATCACGTCGGGCGACTGGATCACCGCGCGCGCCAAGGCCGCGCGCTGACGCTCGCCCCCCGACAGCTCGGGCGGCAGCGCATCGGCGCGGCGCGACAGGCCAACCCAGCTGAGCAGCTCTTTCATGTTGGCCACATCCTCAAGCCGGTCTGCCCCCGCGACGGTCAGCGGCAAGGCGACGTTTTCGGCCACCGGCAGGTGATCCAGAAACCGGCAATCCTGATGCACAACGCCGATCCGCCGGCGGCTTAGCGCGATGTCGTCGCGGGTCATTGCGCGCACATCCTGACCAAACAGGTGCACGTCTCCCGCTGTCGGGATCAGCGCGCCATAGCAAAGTTTCAGAAAGGTCGTCTTGCCCGCGCCGGACGGCCCGGTCAGGAAATGGAACGAGCCCGGCGCAAGCTTGAGGGAAATCTCGCTCAAAAGCTCGCCGCCGCCGTAGGAATACGCCACATTTTCGAGCTCGATCACGGCCCGCGTCTCCCTTTATCGGCGCCAGTCCGCCGCGCCCTTGTTGTGCCCGAGCATCGGCCATCTTGCAATCGCAGCGGGGGACTTTTCGCCACGTCCGGGACAGCCTATGGTGCGGCACGGCCCGACGCTTCTTGCTGGCGTGGGTGGGTGTGGCAAGAGTTAGGGTTCTCACATGCGGCTGGAATGCCCCAATTGCGGCGCACAATACGAAGTGCCCATCGGCGTGATCCCCGAAGACGGTCGGGACGTACAGTGTTCGAACTGCGGTCACACGTGGTTTGAACCGCATCCCGATGCCGTGCGTGCGGCAACGGCAGCCGCTCCGCCGCCTCCGCCCCCCGCGCCCGAACCGGCCTCTGACGACGCATTGCCCGATCCTGCGCCAGAACCTTCTGCGCGTCCGGTTGATCCCGCCGTTGCCGATGTGTTGCGGCAAGAGGCCGAATACGAAGCCCGCGCCCGCGCCGCCGAAAGCGCAGGCGGGTTGGAGAGCCAGCCGGATCTTGGGCTGGACGACCTGCCCGATGCGGATGATGACAGCGCACGCCGCGCGCGCGAAGCGCAAGAGCGGATGGAGGCACGGCGCGGCGCGGCGGCGGCAGCCCCGCAACCGGATGTCGAGGATGCGGTGGCCGCGACGATCGCCGCAGCAGCGGCCGCTGGCCCCGAAGATCGCCCGCGCCGCGACCAGCTGCCCGACATCGAAGACATCAACGCCACGCTGCGCTCTTCCAAGGAACCCCGTCTGACCGACCGGGCCGAGCCGCCCCCGCATATGGTGGCCGAGGAGGCCCGCCGGCGCAGCTTTCGGCGCGGGTTCATGCTGATGGTGTTGATCGCCGTGATCCTCGTGGCACTCTACATCTTTGCTCCGCGCATCGCCGAGGCTGTGCCCCAGCTGAAGGCTCCGCTGGATCAGTACGTGGCCTTGGTGAACCAGGGACGGGTCTGGCTGGACGCGCAGGTGGCAAAAGGTCTGGTCTGGCTGGATTCGATGGCGTCAGAGGCATCGCCGCCCGTCACCGAAGCCGGCAGCGAAAGCCCGTCGCAGGATCAGTAACGATCCAGCAGCCGTTCGAGGTAGTCCAGCTCCAGCTCGGGTCGGTCGCTGTCGCCGCTGCGGCGGCGGATCTCGTCCAGCAATTCGCGCGCCCTGCGATAGACGTCCTCGCCTTGCAGCAATTGTTCCTGTGTGCCGATCTGGCCGTTGGTGCCCGGGCGGCGGCCAAGGGGATCGTTGCGTTCCTGGCCGCTTTCGGCGTCGGCGGTGCCTTGCTGGCCGTTCTGCTGGCGCTGTTCCTCGGCCATTGCCTCGCCCAGGTTGCGCATGCCTTCGCGCAAGGCTTCCATCGCCTCTGACTGCTGGTCGATTGCGCCGGCCATGTCATCCTCGCGCAGGGATTGCTCGGCCCCGTCCATCGCACGCTCGGCCCGGCGCAGCGACTCGCGGGCGGCATCACCCGCCTCGCCGCCAACATTCGGCAGGGCGTCCTGCTGGCGTTGCAATTCGTTGCGCAGCGCGCGCTGGCGGTCGGCCAGCGACTCGCGGTCGCCGCCTCCGGCACCTTCGCCCTGTTCCTGTTCGCCGCCGCCCTGTTGGCCAGGCTGTTCGCCCTGCCCTTGGCCCTGGCCTTGCTGTTGCGAGTGTTCCTGACCCCGGCCCTGACCACCGTTGCGGCCTTCATTGCCCTGGTTCTCGCCGGTCTGCGCGTTCGGGTTGAATTGTTCCTGCAGATCGCGGAACGCCTCGTCCGACAGGCCCTGCTGTTCGCGCAGCGTATCGGCAAGACCTTCCATCGCCTGCTGGCCTTCGGATTGGCCTTGCTGACCCTGCTGGCCTTCGGCAATGCGCATGTTCTCCATCAGCTGCTGCAGCTCTTGCAGGGCCTGTTCGGCCTCGGCCATGCGGCCCTGCTCCATCAGCTCCTGAATGCGGTCCATCATGCGCTGCAGGTCATCCTGCGTCATCTGCATCTCTTCGCCGGATTGCTGGCCCTGCTGGTTCTGGGCGTTCTGTTCGCCGCCCTCCTCCTGACTGCGGCGCGCCAGCTGGTTGATATAGTCGCGCGACGCCTCGCGCAGCTCTTGCATCAACTCGGCGAT
>JAHDCH010000246.1 GCA_020629995.1 Pseudaestuariivita sp.
CCGGTTTCATTGCGGTATCTGTCCTTGGCATAGGGGATGTCCTGCGGCGGATCGGCCCGTGGCGCGAACTTGAGGAAATGGTGCGCCTGACCCGCCATCGGCCCCAGGCCGCCCATCTGCCACATCAGCCATTCGCTGACCGCGATGCGTTCGCGGGCCGTGGTGCCGCCAAAAAGCCCTGTCTTGTCAGACAGATACATCAGGATCGCCCCCGATTCGAAGATCGAAACGGGCGCCCCGTCGGGGCCTTCGGGATCATGGATCGCCGGTATCCGGTTGTTGGGCGCGTGCCTCAGGAACTCGGGCGCGTGCTGCTCGCCCTTGCCGATGTTGATGAGGTGGGTGTCAAATTCCAGGTCCATCTCATTGAGCGCAATGGATATTTTCCATCCATTCGGCGTGGGCCAGTAATACAGGTCAATCGGCATGAGGTCGTCCTTTGCTGCACCCGCATCCTTTTGTTGACCCCCGCCGTGCGGCGGCCTAATCAAAGGGCGTGGCGATTTGTACACCGGATTGCGGGCCACGTTAAACATACCGCTAAAGAGGTCAGGCCGCGAAAGACCCCTTTCCGCTGACCCGGAACGGGGTTTTTTGTTGGCCTGTCAGGGCCTTGGAGGTCAAAGATGACGCAATCGAAACGGACGAAACTGGTGCATGGCGGCACCCGCCGCAGCCAGTATGGCGAGCTGAGCGAGGCGATTTTCCTCACTCAGGGCTTTGCCTATGACAGCGCCGAACAGGCCGAGGCGCGCTTCCTGAAACCCAGCGAAGACGAATACATCTACGCCCGCTACGGCAACCCCACGGTGCGCATGTTCGAAGAGCGCATCGCGCTGTGCGAAGGCACCGAAGACGCCTTTGCCACCGCCTCGGGCATGGCGGCCGTGTCGGGCGCGCTGATGTCGATGCTGCGGGCGGGCGATCACGTGGTGTCGGCCCGGGCTCTGTTCGGCTCGTGTCTCTACGTTCTCGAAGAGGTGCTGACCCGCTATGGGGTCGACGTGACCTTTGTGGATGGCACCGACCTTGACGCCTGGCGCGACGCCCTGCGTGATGACACAAAAGTTGTTTTCTTTGAAAGCCTTGCGAACCCCACTCTCGAGGTGGTCGATATCGCGGCGGTGACCGAGCTTGCTCATGCCAGGGGCGCCAGGGTGGTGGTCGACAACGTCTTTGCGACCCCGGTCTTTTCGCGCTGCGCCGAGCAGGGCGTCGACGTGATCGTCTATTCGGCGACCAAGCATATCGACGGTCAGGGCCGCGCTCTGGGCGGCGTGATCCTGGGTTCGCGCGAACATATCCGCGGCGTGGTGGAACCCTACATGAAACACACCGGCGGCGCGATGAGCCCGTTCACGGCCTGGGTCATGCTCAAGGGGCTCGAGACGATGGACCTGCGCGTGCGGGCGCAGACAGCCAACGCCTCGGCCATTGCAGCGGCGCTGCACGGTCATCCCAAGCTGGCGCGCATGATCTATCCCGGCCATGCCAGCCACGCGCAGACAGAGCTTGCGCAGCGGCAGATGGGGGCAGGGGGCACGATGCTGGCGCTCGAGGTTCAGGGCGGGCAGGAGGCGGCCTTCCGCTTTCTGAATGCACTGCAGATCGTGCTGATTTCGAACAACCTTGGTGATGCCAAATCCATCGCCACCCATCCCGCGACGACAACGCATCAGCGCCTGTCCGAAGACCAGCGCGCCGGCCTTGGCATCAGCCCCGGTCTGATCCGCCTTTCGGTCGGAATCGAAGGTGAATCGGACCTCGTAGAGGATATTTTGCAGGCGCTCGACAGGGTCTAGAGTGTTGAAACGGCGGCGGAATGTCGCGCGAATGTCTGAAACGCGGGTGATCCGGTCGCTTGTTCACACCGTATTAATACCCAGATTGGATAGTGTTGACGAACCGCCTATATACAAGGCGGCAACCATCGCAGGAGGTGGGTCATATGAACATTCACACGCCGGGTATCAGCAAACTTCCGGACAACAAGGCAGCGCAGGATGCTCTGTCGGTGCTGCGCCAATGGGCGCAGACGGCCTCGGCAGCCGAGCTGGAGGCTCTTACGCCCGAGATGAAGACGCTGGCGCAGGTCGCCGCGCCCTTTGTGCGCGACTATCCGGCGGGCTTCACCGTTGATTCGGCTTACAAGACCGGCCTGCCGGACCTGCAGAATGGCCCGTCGTCGCTGATCCGCGGCGCCAAGCGGATGATCCAGCACGTCGGCATTTCGAACTTTCGCCTGCCGATCCGCTACCGGACCCGCGACACCGGTGACCTGACACTCGAGACAAGCGTGACCGGAACCGTCAGCCTGGAGGCGGAAAAGAAGGGCATCAACATGTCGCGCATCATGCGCACCTTCTACCGCCACGCCGAAGAGACGTTTTCGTTCGAGGTGATCGAAGCGGCGCTGGACGATTACAAGACCGATCTGGAAAGCTTTGATGCGCGGATCCAGATGCGCACCTCGTTCCCCATGAAGATGGGCAGCCTGCGGTCGGGGCTGGAAGGCTATCAATATTACGACATCGCGCTCGAGCTGATCGAGGTCGACGGGGTGCGCCGCAAGGTCGTGCACCTCGATTACGTCTATTCGTCGACCTGCCCGTGCTCGCTTGAGCTGAGCGAACATGCGCGCCGCAGCCGCAACCAGCTGGCCACGCCGCATTCGCAGCGCTCGGTGGCGCGCATTTCGGTTGAGCTGACCGGCGACGAGCCGATGTGGTTCGAAGATCTGGTGGAAATGTGCCGCGCTGCGATCCCGACCGAGACGCAGGTCATGGTCAAGCGCGAGGATGAACAGGCCTTTGCCGAGCTGAACGCCGCCAACCCGATCTTTGTCGAGGATGCGGCGCGCCTTTTTGCCCAGGCGCTCCAGCGCGACGCGCGTATCGGGGATTTCCGCGTGGTGGCCAGCCACCAGGAGAGCCTGCACAGCCATGATGCGGTGTCCGTCCTGACCGAAGGTCCGACCTTTGCCGCCGACAGCCTTGATCCGACGTTGTTCAAGTCGCTGTATCACGTCGGCTGACACGACCGGCCCGGAATTGAAGGTGATCCGCGCGCTCTGATAGGCGCGCGGTGTCGTTTAAGGCCTTGTCTTTCCAGCCTCGCTCCTCGTAATGTGCAGATAAGGCTGACGCCGCTTGGCGTCACCGCCGAAGAGTTTCACTGCAGGTTGTGGCAGGCTGTTCCAAGCCCCGCGATTGCAGGATATTTGGCCGGGTTTCGGCCAGCACGAACGCCTCTGGCTTTTGGCCGGGGCATATAACGGGCACCGGCAGCGCAGCTTGCGCACCACGGTGTCGGAGAAGAACCGCGATGACGCGCGCGCGCTTGCCCATAACACAGGCGGCCCCGGCAAGGGGCCCTCGCGCCGCGTTTCTCGCCACGACAAGCCACCCCGCACGCATCCGTCCCGCGCCCCCAGGCGCGCCCGATGTCGTGCCGCGGTGCAGACGGACACCATGGCCAAGAAAATGCTTATCGATGCCACCCACGCCGAAGAGACGCGTGTGGTGGTCGTGGACGGAAACAAGGTTGAGGAATTCGACTTTGAATCCGAAAACAAGCGCCAGCTTGCTGGCAACATCTACCTCGCAAAAGTAACCCGCGTCGAGCCGTCGCTGCAGGCGGCCTTTGTGGATTACGGTGGAAACCGGCACGGTTTCCTCGCGTTTTCGGAAATCCACCCCGATTATTACCAGATTCCTGTCGCTGATCGCGAGGCGCTGCTGGAAGAAGAGCGCGCCTATGCCGAAGCGATGCGCGCCCGCGAGGAAGAAGAAGAGAAAAAGCCCAAACGCCGCCGCCGCTCGCGCGCGGCCAAAGCAACGAGCGACGATGCGGTCGAAACGGCCGAAGTGTCGAGCGACATCGCCGGCATGGAGACGATCGACCTGGCCGAGGATCCGGATGCGGCCGATCAGGTCGTGGCGGACGCGGATCCGGCGGAAGATGCCGCCGCGCCGCAGGCCGAAGACGTGATTGGCGATGTTCCGACCCTTGCCGAAGAACAGGCGGACGCTGAAGCCCAGGCGGATGCGGCCGAGGCGGCCTCGGATGACGCAACGGTCGAGGTCGAGGAGCCCGAAGCGGCGCAGGCCGAAGAGGACGAGGCTGCCGAGGGCAAGACCAAGGCTGACGCCGCCGAAAAGGATGACAGCATCGAGTCGGTCGCCGATGACGATGACAGCGAAGACATCCGCCCGCCGCGCAAACCGCGCCCGCGCCGCTACAAGATCCAGGAGGTCATCAAGGTCCGCCAGATCCTGCTGGTGCAGGTCGTCAAGGAAGAGCGCGGCAACAAGGGTGCGGCGCTGACCACGTACCTGTCGCTTGCCGGTCGCTACTGTGTTTTGATGCCCAACACCGCGCGTGGTGGTGGCATCAGCCGCAAGATCACCAACGCCGCCGACCGCAAGAAGCTCAAGGAAATCGCGACCAGCATCGAGGTGCCGCAGGGCGCGGGCCTGATCGTGCGCACGGCGGGCGCCAAGCGCACCAAGACCGAGATCAAGCGCGACTACGAATACCTTCAGCGCCTGTGGG
>JAHDCH010000247.1 GCA_020629995.1 Pseudaestuariivita sp.
AACAGGAACCCCTTGAACGGGAAATAGAATCCGCCACCGACGGCTTTGGGCTGGATCGTTCCGTTGGGCATGACCTTGTTGCGATACCCGCGCGCCAGCTTGCGGTTCTTGCGGTCGATGTTCTGCAACCGCTTGTCAAACGAGGCGAAAGCATTTGCCATGATGTGGCTCCAACTCTGGCCCCCACCAGCGTTGCACAAATTTATGATTCCCGAATATGGCGAAAACGAGGCAACTAGGGCGAAATTCTAATTAAATCCGCTATAAATCAGTTGTTTTTGGACAACATCAGGGTCGACCAATCACCAATCTCCCAATGCTCCACGGGATTGTATCCAGCCTGTTGATAATGCTGCCTCACTTCCGCCGCCTGCTCGTTCAAAAGGCCCGAGAGAATCACGTGACCGCCGTTCGCCGTATGGGCGAACATCGGCGCGGCCAGGTCCATCAGCGGGCCTTTGAGGATGTTGGCAAAGATCAGATCGTAAGGCGCGCGGGCAGCAATGTCGGGGTGGTCAAAGCCCGTCGCCTCGACACAATGCACACGGCCCTCGAGCCCGTTGGCACGCACGTTGGTCTCGGCCACCTCGACGGCGACCTCGTCGATGTCGCTGGCCAGCGCCTCTTCGGGCCAGATGCGCGCCGCCGCCATGGCCAGCACCGCCGTGCCACAGCCGATATCCGCGACGCTGCGTTTGACCTCGCCTGCGGCCACCAGCGCCTCGAGCGCGTGCAGGCAGCCTTGGGTGGTGCCGTGGTGCCCGGTGCCAAAGGCCATCGCCGCCTCGACCAGCAGCGGCTCGACCCCCTCGGGCACCGCATCCGCATCGTGGCTGCCATAGACGAAAAAGCGTCCCGCGCGCACCGGCGCCAGCTCGCGTTTGACATGGGCGACCCAGTCCACCTCTGGCAGCTCGGACACGGCAAAGTCGCGCGCGCCATGCGCGGCGGCCAGCAGGGCAAGCCCCACCTCATCGGGCGCTTCGACAAAACAGGCTCCGACCTCCCACAGGCCTGACCCGTCCTCGACCTCGAACACGCCGACACCCGTCGGTTCGGGCATCAAAGCCTCCAGCGCCTCTCCCAGCGCTTCGGCGGGGGCTTTGCCTTGCAGGGTGGTCAGTGCGGTAAAGGTCGGCATCAGCGTCTCCGGTAGCGGTTCACGTCCCGGTATCCCCGGCGCGGCGCGCCGTCAATCTGTGCAGCGTCTTCGCCGGTCAGGCCTTGCACGAATACCCACCCCCACAGCACCGCGCCTGTCCCCGCGAGGATCGAGACCGCCGCCTGCGCATAGATCACGCCCACCGCACCATAGGCGGCTGCCACGGTCACGCCCACCGGCCAGGTCAGCGCCCCGTCGCGCGCCCAGGCGACGCAGGTCGCGCGGGCGGGCCGGCCGAGCGTGTTAAAGGCGGCGTTGGCAACAAACAGCGCTCCGGCAAACACGAAGGACCCCGCGCCCCAGGTGACAAAAGCCCACAGGATCGCGCGCCCTTCTTCGTCCAGCGCAAAGGCGCGCGCCACAGGGCCGTAGACCGCGACCAGCAGCGCCCAGATCACGCAGGTGTAGCCAAGGCAGAACACAAGCGCGTCGCGGTACGTCTGCCGCACCCTGTCCAACCGGCCCGCGCCCAGGTTCTGGCCAAAGATGCCCCCGATGGCGCCGGCCAGCGAAAAGATCCCCCCGAAGGCCACCACGGTCAGCCGGTTCACAACCGCCCAGGCGGCGACTGCGCTGTCTCCGAACCCGGCCATGATGACGGTCAACAGGTAATTGGCCACCGGCGGCGACAACTGCGTCAGGATCGCCGGCCCCGCGATCTGTGCATAGGGGCGCGCCACATTGGCGAGACTGGCCCTCCCGGGCCGGGCGAGCGCGCCGTAGGTGCCAATGGCAAACCACAGGCCCATCCCGCACAGCACGCAGCGCGACACGTTCAGCCCGATCGCGGCCCCATCCAGCCCAAGCCCCAGCACATAGATCACCAGCGGATCGACCAGCATCGACACCGCCCCCGAGGTCAGCGTCACGTACATCGCCCGCGCGCCATCGCCCTCGGCGCGCAGCACCGCGCTGGCGATCATGCCCACTGCCATGATCCCCAGGCTGGGCACCGTCAGGGCCAGATACCTCGCCGCCAGCTCTGCGGTCTCGCCCCCGGCGCCGGCCAGCGCGACCAGATCGTGGCGAAACACGATCACCGCCAGCGCCATCGCGCTTTGCACCGCGACCGCCCAGATCATCGCCGCGGTCGCCTGCTCTCGCGCGTCGTGGCGCGCGCCCCGGCCAATCGCGCGGCTGACCAGGGCCGTGGCCGCCACCATCAACCCGATGCCGGACGACACCGAAAAGAACTGGATCGCAAAGGCGTATCCGATCGCGGCCACAAGCGTCGGATCGCCCAGCTGCGCAATCCAGAACAGGTTGGTCGCGTCCACGATAAAGACAAAGGTGATGCCGGTCGCCCCGGTCAGGGTCATCCTGACCACATGGCCCATGGTGGACCCGGTCAGAAATCGCGCCTGGGCCATGCCCTATTCGGCCGGAGCAGGCACAGGGCCCGCCAGCCGCGTTTCATACCCTGGCCGCGGGTGACGCGGGATCAGCAACGCCGCGGCGAAGGACAGGCTCGACAGGGCGGCCGCGAAAAAGAACACGGCCGCAGGTGACACCAGCCACAGATACCCCAGCGCCGCCGGCAGAAAGACCGCCGCGATATGGTTGATGGTAAAGGCCACGGCGGCGGTGGGCGCGATGTCTTCGGGGTCCGCGATCTTCTGGAAATAGGTCTTCAGCGCCAGCGCCAGCGAAAACAGCAGGTGATCCACCACGTACAGCGTCGCCGCCAGCAGCACGCCCCAGCCAAACCAGTAGATCCCGCCATAGGCCAGGAACACGATCACCAGCCCCGCATATTCGAACAATAGCGTCTTTTGTTCGCCAAACCGCGCAACCGCGTGCCCCATGAACGGGGCCACGATCATGTTGGCCACCAGGTTGATCAGGTACAGCGCGGTGACCTCGTGCACCTCGAACCCGAACTTTTCGACCATCATGAACCCGGCAAACACGATGAATATCTGCCGCCGCGCCCCCGCGAGGAACTGGAGCAGATAATACAGCCAATAGCGCCGCCGCAGCACCATCTCGCGCCGCTGGGGATGGGGTGTTTCGAACTGCGGGAAGGCGACCATGCAATACAGCGCAATCGCCAGACACGCCCCGCCCGAGGCAAGAAAGACGATGTTATAGCTCAGGTCCAGCGTCTCCCACAGGGCGACGATGGCCAGATAGGCGATCAGCGTCGCGCCCGAGGCCACGGCCACCAGATAGCCCAGCACCTTGGGCGCGCGCTCCTTGCTCAGCCATTGCAGCTGCAGCGACTGGTTGACCGTCTCGTAATAGTGGAACCCTATGCTGGACAGCATGGTGATCGTCAGGATCCCGCCCATCGACGGAAACCACGCCGTGACGGCCGTGGCCGCCCCCAGCAACGCCAGTGACACAAGCCCCAGCACCTGCTCGCGGAACAGCATGAGCAGCGCGATCACCGCAATGGCGAAAAAGCCCGGGATCTCGCGCACCGTATGCAGCCAGCCGATGTCCGATCCGTCAAAATCCGCGACTTCGATGACAAAGTTGTTCAGCAGGGCCGACCACGTGGCAAAGGCCAGCGGCATCGCGCAGGCAGTCAGCACCAACAGGGCAACGGGGCGGCGCCAGACCGGCAGGCGGCCTGCATCCGCAAGGGCGACATAACGTGGCATGGTCCATGCCCTACGCCTGTTCCGTGCGATTGGAAAGAGCCGGCTTCCGAAAGAGATCCGCGACCGTTGCTTTGCCATGCGCGGCGGCAGTCAGCCACGCATGGCACCACGCCGGGGCCCTACCCGATCAGGCCTGACCTGATCGGGCCTGACGGACCTGGCCTCAGGCCACAGACAGCCTGCTGTCCTCGCCCTGATGTTGTCCGCGGTGGAAACACCTGTGCACCCAATCCGCGGCCAGCCGCACCACCGGGTCCATCTTGCGGGTCTCGTGATAGATCACCCAGACCTCGCGCACCGCGGGCGCGTAGCCTGCGACCGGTTCCAGCTCGGGTGTCTCTTCGGCCATATGCGCCGGCAGCACGCAGCCCAGCCCGCCGGACAGCGCCGCTGCCTGCATCGCGCGAAAGCTGTGCACCCGCATCAGGGGCGCGCGGCCAAAGACCTCTTTGGACAGGCGCATCTCGGGCGTCCATTCCAGCTCTTCTCCAAGGCCGACCCAATCGCGCGAGGACGATCCTCGCGGACGATAGGCGGTCATCACGATCTCGCCCGACTTGCGCCCGACCAGCCTGCCCTCTTGCGGGCGTGACAGGCGCACCGACACGTCAGCCTCGCCATAGGCCAGGCTGACACGCGTGTCGGAACAGGCGATCTCGGCCGACAGGCCGGGGTTTTCAGCGATCAGATCGCCCAGCGCCGGCATCAGGAACGTTTCGCTCAGGAACTCGACCGTGGCGATCTTGACCGTGCGGCCCGCCGTCAGCTC
>JAHDCH010000248.1 GCA_020629995.1 Pseudaestuariivita sp.
TAGATCATCTGCGCCTGGCGCAGCTGGTCCTTGTTGCGCTTGCGGTAATCCAGCGGCAACGCCTCGCCCATGAATTCGATCACGCCTTCCTTGGGCGGCAACAGACCGGTGATGCATCGGGCCGTCGTCGATTTGCCCGAGCCGGATTCGCCCACGACAGCCACCGTGCGGCCTTCGTGCATGTCAAAGGACACATCGAACAGAACCGGGGTCGTGCCATAGGCCGCCGTCACGTTCTTGACCGCGATCACCGGCGTTGCGCCCGCCTGCACCGCGGGCTTGGCCGGCGTTTCAAACGACCGCACCGCCCAGAGCGATTTGGTATATTCTTCCTTGGGCGACGCCAGCATCGTGCGGGTGTCGGCCTCTTCGACCTCGTCGCCTTTCAGCAGCACCTTGATCGTGTCGGCCATCTGCGCGACGACCGCCAGATCGTGCGTGATATAGATCGCGGCCGTGTCGTATTGTTCGACGATCTCGCGGATACTGGCCAGAACCTCGATCTGGGTGGTCACATCCAGCGCCGTGGTCGGTTCGTCAAAGATGATCAGGTCCGGGCGGCACGACATGGCCATCGCCGTCATCGCGCGCTGCAGCTGCCCGCCCGACACCTGGTGCGGATAGCGGAACCCGATGTTGTCCGGGTCGGGCAGGCGCAGTTTTCGGTACAGGTCCACGCCATCTTCTTCGGCCGCGCTGCGCGACTGGATGCCGTGCTGCGTAGGCGCTTCGGTGTGCTGGTCGATCAGCTTGTGCGCCGGGTTGAACGAGGCCGCCGCCGATTGCGCCACATAGGCGATCCTGCGCCCCAGCAGCCCGCGTTTGACAGCCGCCGACGCGTTGACCAGATCGATCCCGTCAAATTCGACCTTGCCGTCCGCGATGCGCACGCCATCCCGGCAGAACCCCATCGACGCCAGACCCACCGTTGACTTGCCCGCGCCCGATTCCCCGATCAGGCCCAGAACCTCGCCCTTGTGCAGGGTGATGTCGACGCCGTTGACGATCGGGTTCCAGGTTTCGTCGGTGCGGCCCTCCAGCTTGAGCCCGCGGACCTTCAATAGAACTTCACGGTCGCTCATGTCTTACTCCTTCAGCCCCGAGGACCGGTGCAGCATCCAGTCGACCACAAAGTTCACCGCCACGGTCAGCAGCGCGATTGCACCCGCCGGCAGCAGCGGCAGCATGGCATATTGCGGCAGGAACGACGCATAGTTCACGAACTGGCCCATGTTCTTGACCATGGTGCCCCAATCCGCCAGCGGCGGCTGAATGCCCAGCCCCAGAAAGCTGAGCGCGGCAACGGTCAGGAACACAAAGCAGAAACGCAGCCCAAACTCGGCCAGCAGCGGCGCCGTCGCGTTTGGCAGGATCTCGCGGAAGATCAGATAACCCAGACCTTCGCCGCGCAGCTTGGCCGCCTCGATGTAGTCCATCACCACGATGTTCATGCCCACCGCACGCGCCAGACGGAACACGCGGGTCGAATCGATCACCGCGATGATCACGATCATCGCCACCGTCAGGGACGACCCGCTGAACAGCGACGCCGCAGCCGTGATCAGCAGCAGCGAAAAGATCAGCGCCGGAATCGCCATCAGAACATCGACCATCCGGCTGAGGATCTGATCGGTCCAGCCGCGCAGCGTCGCCGCGAGGAACCCTCCCGTGACCCCCAGCACAAAGGCCAGGATCGTGGTGACAAAGGCGATGCCCACGGTGTTTTGCGCGCCATAGATCAGGCGGCTGTAGATGTCGCGTCCGATCTGGTCGGTGCCCAGCGGAAAGGCCGGATCGCCGCCCATTTCAGCCGAAACCAGCGGGATGATGTTGGCCTTGGCAAACACCTCTTCCTGCCCGTGCGGCGCAATGACTCCTGCAAACAAGGCGGCAAAAGCGTAGCACAGGATCACAAAGATGCCGAAAGCCGCGGTGCCGGGCATCTGGCGAAACAGCTTCCTGGTTCCCGGCGTGCCAACCCACATGCCCAGCTGTTTGAACAGGGTCGCCACGACAAACGCCGCGACCAGCCCATGGATCAGCAGGCGGAAGAAAAAGTTGCTGTCGGGCATCGCGCCCACCGTCGAAAAGCTTCGGCTGTAGGTGAACAGCACGGCAATCACCGCCGCCGCGCCCAGCATATAGCCAATGGCGACCATCGGCGGCATGTCGCGATAGAACGGCTTGTTCCCGGTCAGGGCGCGCCCCGCCGCGCGAAAGGCAAACCCGGCGCCGACGATCAAAAGGATGTACACCAGCCATTTGCCCAGCCCGAGGCTTTGCGTCAGCGGGGTTACCGCCGCGACAATCCAGCCAACCGGCGTCATCACCAGCTGCAGCAGCCACAGCAGCCCCGACAGGATGCCGACACCCAGCAGCCGGTCCACCAACACGACGCACAGGATCAGCGCCGCAACAAAGGGAAGGATCAAAGCGCGGCTCATTTGGGGTGCCTCAGACGCGGGTTCGACAGGATAGACAGAACATCCGCCGTCAGGTTCAGCAGGATATAGGCGGCCGCAAAGATCAGGCAGCAGATCTGGACCATCGGGATGTCACGGTTGCGCACCGCATCCACGAACAGGTTGCCGATCCCGGGATAGGCAAAGACAACCTCAACCACGACGACACCGGTAATCAGATACGCCAGGTTCAGCGCGATCACGTTGATGATCGGAGCCAGCGCGTTGGGCAGCGCGTGCTTGACGATCACCCGCATCGGGCTGATCCCTTTCAGCCGCGCCATTTCGATATAGGGGCTGGCCAGCAGGTTGATGATCGCCGCGCGCGTCATGCGCATCATGTGCGCCGTCACCACCAGCGTCAGCGTCAGGGCGGGCAGCAGCGTGGTATACACCCGTTCGCCCAGCGACATTTCCGGGGTGACCGACGCCAGCGACGGCAACACCTGCCCCTGCACCGCCAGGAACAGGATCAGGATGTAGGCCAGAAAGAATTCAGGCGACGAAATCGACGACAGCGTAAAGATGTTGGCGCTGCGATCAAATACCGATCCTCGGTACAGCGCCGCCAGCACCCCCAGCAACAGCGAAAACGGCACCGCAATCAGAGCCGTCAGCCCCGCGAGGAACATCGTGTTGAAAAACCGCGGTTCGATCTGTTCGGTGATCGGGGCAAGCTGGTCACCGCCCATGTTGGCCGCGAACATCAGCTGCGAATAGCTGACACCAAGGTCTCCGGTCAAAAGCGCGCCAAGCCAGCCAAAGTACCGTGTCCAGAACGGCTGATCCAAACCCAGGTCTGACCGGATCGCGGCAATCGCTTCGGGCGTTGCGCTTTGCCCCAGGATCGCCTGGGCAAAATCGCCCGGCAAAAGATTGACCGATCCGAAGATCACAATCGACACGATGAGCAGCGTCAATATGCCCAGTCCGATCCTTTGCAGGATGATTTTCAGGACAGAATTCATGTGGCGACTATCCCCCGGTTCCCATAATGTAACCGTTCACATTTGTCGCGCAGCTGTAAAGCCCTTTGCCGCAATTGGACCGGTTCGATGTCGCAAACTGGCCTAAAGAGCCAGCCGAACGGGCATTGCATCCATGATTTCCACCAAAAGACGCGAGATATTCGGCTCGGACAGGGCGTGCCCCGACAGCGGCGCCATGTGCAGGTTGGCGCGCGGCCAGGCCTGCGACAGGTTATAGGCGCTGATGGGCGGGCAGATCATGTCGTATCGCCCCTGCACGATCCATCCCGGCAGATGCCGAATCTTGTCCATCTGGTTCAGGATGTGCCCGTCTTCGGGCAGAAAGCCGCGATGGGTGAAATAGTGGTTTTCCAGACGGGCAAAGGCGCGCGCGTAATGGCCGGGGGGGCGTCCGCTTTGGCCGGACGAATGCACCGAGGCCAGCGCGTTCTCCCACGCCGACCAGGCCTGCGCATACTTGGTTTCTTGCTGCATGTTCCCGGAAAACAGGCGCGCGTGGTAGGCGGCGATCAGGTCGTCGCGTTCGTCTTGCGGCACAAGGCTGACAAAGGTGTTCCATGTTTCGGGAAAGAACCGCCCCGCGCCGCCGCCATAGAACCAGTCCAGTTCGGCCTGCGTCATCAGAAAGACGCCCCTCAGCACCAGAGCGGTGACGCGGTCCGGATGGCTTTGGGCGTAAATCAGCGACAGGGTCGCGCCCCAGCTGCCACCAAAGACGATCCATTGGTCGATGCCCAGCGTCTGACGAATCTGTTCGATGTCGTCGACCAGATCCCAGGTCGTGTTGTGGGTCACGCTGGCATGCGGCTGCGACCGGCCGCACCCGCGCTGATCGAACAGCACGATGCGATAGATGTTGGGATCGAAATAGCGCCGCATCGCCGGGCTGCACCCGCCTCCGGGGCCGCCGTGCAGCACCACAACGGGAATTCCGTCGGGCCGGCCGCACTGCTCGACATAGATGCGGTGCCCATGCCCGACCTCAAGCATCCGATGCTCGAACGGGTCGGTCGGTGGGTACAGCACGTCAGATGCGCTCTTTTGGCCCGGGGATTTGTCCATTACGCCAC
>JAHDCH010000249.1 GCA_020629995.1 Pseudaestuariivita sp.
GTTCCAGCTGGGCCATATCGCGGACGATTTCCATCGCGCGGCCACCCAGCACGTAGGAAGGCCGGATGACCAGCGGGAAGCCGATGTCACCGGCGATCTGGATCGCCTCGGCATCGGTATGGGCGATGCCGTTCCTGGGTTGCAGCAGGCCGAGGCGGTTGACCAAGGCCTGGAACCGCTCGCGGTCTTCGGCCAGGTCGATGGCGTCGGGCGTGGTGCCGAGGATCGGGATGCCTTCGGCCTCGAGCGCGTTGGCCAGCTTCAGGGGCGTCTGGCCGCCGAACTGGACGATCACGCCGTGCAGGGTGCCGTTTTCCTGTTCGACGCGCAGGATCTCCATCACGTGTTCGAAGGTCAGCGGTTCGAAATAGAGGCGGTCGGAGGTGTCGTAATCGGTGCTGACCGTCTCGGGGTTGCAGTTGACCATGATGGTCTCGTAGCCGCTTTCGGTCAGGGCAAAGCAGGCGTGGCAGCAGCAATAGTCAAACTCGATCCCCTGCCCGATCCGGTTGGGGCCGCCGCCGAGGATGACGACCTTTTTGCGGTCTGACGGGCGCGCCTCGCATTCGACCTCACCCATCATGGGCTCTTCGTAGGTCGAGTACATGTAGGGCGTTTGCGCCTCGAACTCGGCGGCGCAAGTGTCGATCCGTTTGAAGACGGCGGTGACGCCAAGGTTGTGGCGGGCGCGGCGGATGTTGGCCTCGTCCCGGCCAGTGAGGATGGCGAGGCGGGCGTCGGTAAAGCCCAGCATCTTGAGAGCGCGCAGGCCCTCTTCGGTCATGGGCAGGCCGTCACGGCGGGTTTCGACCTCGGCCACCATGATCTCGCGGATGCGGGCGAGGAACCATGGGTCGAACTTGGTCTGGGCGATGATTTCGTCATCGGTGAAGCCAAAGCGCATGGCGTCGGCGATCACGCGCAGGCGGTCGGGGGTCTGCTGGCCCAGCGCGCGGGTGATCGCCTTGTCGATGGCCTGTTGCGCGGCGGCGTCAGTGCCGAACTTGACCAGCGGCAAGGTGCCGTCAGGGCCGGGGCGCAGCTCAATCGCGGTGGCGGCGGGCAGGCCATCAATGGCGACCTCGTCAAAGCCAGTCAGGCCGGTTTCCATCGAGGCCAGCGCCTTTTGCATCGATTCGTGGATCGTGCGGCCAATCGACATCGCCTCGCCCACCGATTTCATGGCGGTGGTCAGGTACGGCTCGGACCCGGGGAACTTCTCGAACGCAAAGCGCGGGATCTTGGTGACGACATAGTCGATGGTGGGTTCAAACGACGCAGGCGTGACACCTGTGATGTCGTTGTCCAGCTCGTCCAGCGTGAACCCCACGGCGAGCTTGGCGGCGATCTTGGCAATCGGGAACCCTGTCGCCTTGGACGCCAGCGCCGAAGAGCGCGACACGCGCGGGTTCATCTCGATCACGACCATGCGTCCGTCGACCGGGTTGATCGCCCATTGCACGTTGGACCCGCCGGTTTCGACCCCGATCTCGCGCAGCACGGCGATGCTGTGGTTGCGCATGATCTGGTATTCCTTGTCCGTCAGGGTCAGCGCGGGGGCGACGGTGATGCTGTCGCCGGTGTGCACGCCCATCGGGTCCACGTTTTCGATCGAGCAGACGATGATGGCGTTGTCCGCTTTGTCGCGCACGACCTCCATCTCGTATTCTTTCCAGCCCAGCAGCGATTCATCGACCAAAATCTGACCCACGGGCGAGGCATCCATCCCGCTGCGGCAGAAATGTTCGTAATCGGCGCGGTTGTAGGCCACGCCGCCGCCGGTGCCGCCAAGGGTGAAGGCGGGGCGGATGATGGCGGGCAGGCCGATCTCTTCCAGCGCCTCCATGGCGATGCGGACGCCTTCGGTCAGGTCTTTCTTTCCGTCCACCACGGGGGCGGTGACGATGGTGGCCTTGGGGTTTTCGATCCCCAGACGGTCCATCGCGTCGCGGAACAGCTTGCGGTCCTCGGCCATTTCAATCGCGTCGCGCTTGGCGCCGATCATCTCGACGCCGAATTTTTCGAGCACGCCCATCTCTTCCAATGCAAGCGAGGTGTTCAGGCCCGTCTGCCCGCCCATCGTGGGCAGCAACGCGTCGGGGCGCTCTTTCTCGATGATCTTGGCAACGATCTCGGGGGTGATCGGTTCGATGTAGGTGGCGTCGGCCATGTCCGGATCGGTCATGATCGTGGCCGGGTTCGAGTTGACCAGGATAACGCGATACCCTTCCTCGCGCAGGGCCTTGCAGGCCTGGGCACCGGAATAGTCAAACTCGCAGGCCTGCCCGATGACGATGGGTCCGGCTCCGATGATCATGATGGATGAAATGTCGGTACGTTTCGGCATGATCAGACTCCCCGCGCGCAAATTGTCCTGCGTTATAGGGATCGCGCCCCCGGGCGCAAGTCGGATTGCCGGGATATTCTGCCAAACTTGCAGGAACCTTTGGCCCGCTTTCGCGTTTGTTGGCAAACCCGGCAAAGGCAGACATCATGACCCGCATCACCACGCTTTTCATCGGATCCATCGGAGTGTTGACCGAAAGCTCGGACTTGCAGCGCCGGGCGTTCAACCGGGCCTTCAGGGAAAACGGTCTGGACTGGCACTGGGGCGAAGGCGATTACGAGCGCCTGTTGCGCGTGCCTGGAGGCGCAACGCGGATCACAGCCTTTGCGGCCGAACGGGGTGACACTGTTGATGCCGAGGCGCTGCACGCCGACAAGGTGGCCGCGTTCGAACGGATCGTGGACGAACACGGCCTGACCCTGCGCCCGGGCATCGCCAAGCTGATTGCCGCCGCGCGTGCCGATGGGCTGCGCCTTGGGTTCGTGACCGCCACATCGCTGCGCCAGATCGAACTGGTTGCGGGCGCGTTGAAGGACGAGCTGAGCCTCGATGTGTTCGGCTATGTCGGCGACCGGACCCGCGTGACCGACAGCAAGCCTGCGCCTGACATCTATCTGGACGCGCTGGGTGCGCTGGGCGCAAAGCCGGGTGAGGCCATCGCGCTGGAGGATTCGGCGGAAAGCGCCCGTGCCGCTCTGGCCGCCGGGATCGAAACCTTTGTCTATCCCGGCAAGATGCACATGCGGTCCGACATGCCCGCGGGCGCCATCCGTGTCGCATCCCCGTCGGACATCCTGCGCCAGAACGCGCCCAAGGCCGCCTAGTCGTAGAGGTAATCGCGGGTGTTCGGCACGGCCATCATCCGCTTGGACAGTTGCAGGTGGAACACCCCCTGCATCTGTTCCAGAAAGGCGCATTCGCACACGATCAGATAATACCGCCACATGCGCACGAACCGCTCGTCATACATGGCGCGCACCTCGTCCAGCCGCGCCTCGAACCGGCGGTGCCATTCGGCCAGCGTGTAGGCGTAGTGCTCGCGCCAGACCTCCAGATCGGCGATCCACAGCTTTTCCTTTTCGGTGGCAATCGCCAGCTCGGACAGTGACGGCACATAGCCGCCGGGAAAGATGTATTTGTGGATCCAGCTGGAATGCGACATCGGCGGGTTGCACCGCCCGATGGTATGGATTAGCGCGACGCCATCGTCGGTCATCAGATCGCGCACCTTGCCGAAATAGGCGCGGTAGTTCGGCGCGCCGACATGTTCCAGCATGCCGACACTGACGATCCGGTCAAACGTCTCGGTCAGGTCGCGGTAATCCTGCAGGCGAAAGTCGATCCGGTCCTCCAGCCCTGCCTCTTTCGCGCGCCGCTTGGCAATGGCCAGCTGGTTTTCCGACAGAGTCACTCCTGTCACCCGCGCGCCGTGATCGCGCGCCAGCGTCAGCGCCATGCCGCCCCAGCCACAGCCAATGTCCAGAACGTGCATGTCCGGCTCGATCAGCAGCTTTTTGGCGATGTGCTGTTTCTTGGCCTCTTGCGCCTGTTCCAGCGTCATGCCCGGGCGCGGCCAGTAGGCGCAGCTGTATTGCTTGTCGGCATCAAGGAACAGATCATACAGCGCGTCGCTCAGATCATAATGATGCGCGACGTTGTCTTTGGCGCGGCCAATCGGATTGCGCTGGATCAGCCCGCGCAGGGCAAACCGCGCGCCATAGGCCAGCTTGGCTGGCAACGGGTAGTTTATGCGCTTGCGGTTGCGCAGGATGATCAGAAACAGGCTGCGCAGATCGTCGTTTTCGACCGTCACGCGCTCATCCATGTACCCCTCGCCCAGACCAAGCTCGGGGTCGCGGACAATCTCGCGGATGATCCCGTCGTCATGCAGCGCAATTCCTGCCGCCAGCCCAGCGCCATCGCCATAGGTCGTGGTGCGCCCGTCGGGCCATGTCAGCGTGATCCGCCCGCTCTGCACCAGTCTTTTCAAAAACGTGTCGAGGATGCTTTCCCACATAGCAGGCCCCCTTTTCAAATATGGCAGAAGTCTAAAATCGTTAATTCGCCCCTGTCAAAGGGAAGCGCCCTCTGCGCGCCTTGACATCCACCGTCTGCTCGTTTGTACAACGCCAACCCGATGGACCCTTTGAAAGGCCCCGCCA
>JAHDCH010000250.1 GCA_020629995.1 Pseudaestuariivita sp.
GGTTCCGCAAAGGGGTGGCATGGAAAGGGCCTTGGAAACAAGAGGGCAAGGGACGTCGCAATCACGCGCCGGCCCCATGTCTTCGTTGCAGGGGCGCCCGTTTTGGACCTGGGATTGCGCATCTTCGAAGTGATCGACATGCGGTCGTTCTCGAACCTCTGGTTCTGGATCTCGCTGGCGGTTCTGTGGTCCTCGGCCAGCCACTGGATCCTCGGCGTGCCGTTCGACATGGTCAGCCGCGCCCGCAAGCACCACGGCGAGGCCGAAGCGGACCTCGAGGCGCTGGTCGCAATCAACGTCAACCGTATTCTGTATATCGCTGATATATCGGGAACTTCTCTGTTGACACTGGTGTCCTTCCTGCTGACGGGGTTGGCGGTTTTGGGGTTTTACTACAACGTCGAATTTGCCCAGGCCGTGTTCTTGCTGTTCCTGCCTTTGTCGCTGCTGACGCTGCTGAATTTTCGCACTGCGCGCCTGATCCGCCTGACCGATGCGGCGGGCGAAGACCTGCGCCGCCGCCTGACCATCCACCGGGTCTGGGTGCAGGGCATGGGCGTGGTGTCGATCTTTGTGACCGCCCTCTGGGGAATGCTGCAGAACTTTACCTACGGAGTGTTCTGAGATGGCCCAGATCACCATGGGCGGCGCGCCGGAGGGGTTCGACGCGCAGCTGATCCTGTCCGAGATCGCCAAGGCCGAGGGGCCGGTGATCCATGTCGCCCGCGATGACAAGCGGCTGGCGTCCATGGCTGCGGCGCTTTCGTTCTTTGCGCCGGACATGCCGGTGGTGCGGTTTCCGGGCTGGGATTGCCTGCCGTATGATCGTGTGTCGCCCAATGCCGATGTGTCTGCGGCGCGGATGGCGACGCTGGCAGGCCTGCTGCATGGGATGCCGCCGCGCTATGTCCTGCTGACATCGCTCAATGCGGCCACGCAAAAGGTGCCCGCGCGCGACGTGCTGCGCGAGGCGGCTTTCACCGCGCGTGTCGGGGACCGGATCGACGAGGCCGCCTTGCGCGCCTTTCTGGTGCGCATGGGTTTTGTACAGGCACCGACCGTGACCGAACCGGGTGATTATGCCGTGCGCGGCGGGATCATCGACATCTACCCGCCGGGTGATGGCGGGCCGGTGCGGCTTGATATGTTCGGCGATGTTCTGGATGGCGCGCGCCGGTTTGATGCGGCGACCCAGCGCACCACGGAAAAGCTTGATATCGTTGAACTTGCGCCCGTCTCCGAGGTGATCCTGGACGAGGCGGCGATCACCCGGTTCCGCCAGAATTATCGCATCGAATTCGGCGCCGCCGGCACCGACGATCCGCTGTACGAGGCGGTCAGCGCAGGCCGCAAGCATCAGGGGATGGAGCACTGGCTGCCGTTCTTCCATGACCGGCTCGAAACGCTGTTTGACTACCTGCCAGAGGCGCCTGTGACGCTGGATGACCAGATCGAGCCGATGCGGATCGCGCGCTGGGACACGATCCAGGACCAGTACGAAACGCGCCGCCACGCGCTTGATCAGCGGTCGGGCTATGACAGCGTCTACAAACCCGCGCCGCCCTCCGGTCTGTACCTGGACGAGGCTGCATGGGAGGCCACGCTCGGGGATCGGCGCTCGGTGCGGCTGCACCCGCTGGCGCAGGCCTCTGGCCCGGGTGTGGTGGATGCCGGCGGGCGGATCGGGCGCAACTTCTCGCCCGAGCGTCAGCTCGAAAACATCAGCCTTTTTGGTGCCTTGGCGGACCATGTTCGTGCACGGCTCGAAGTCGGACCGGTGGTCATCGCGTCTTATTCCGAAGGCGCGCGCGAGCGTCTGTCGGGCCTGATCGAAGACGAAGGTCTGGCCGAGGCAATCCCGGTGACGGACTTTTCCCGCGTCGGCAAACGCGGCCTGCATCTGGCGGTCTGGGCGCTGGAACACGGGTTCGAAGCGCCGGGCCTGACGGTGATTTCCGAACAGGATGTGCTGGGCGACCGGCTGATCCGCCAGCCCAAGAAGCGCCGGCGCGCCGAGAATTTCCTGTCCGAGGTTGGCTCGCTCGCGCCCGGTGATCTGGTGGTGCATGTCGACCACGGGATCGGCCGGTTCCAGGGGCTCGAGGTCGTCACGGCCGCAGGGGCGGCGCATGAATGCCTGCTCTTGGAATACGCCGAGAAGGCGCGCCTGTACTTGCCGGTCGAAAACATTGAATTGCTTTCGAAATATGGCCACGAAGAGGGTCTTCTGGACCGCCTCGGTGGTGGCGCTTGGCAGGCCAAGAAAGCACGCCTGAAGGAACGCATCCGCGAGATGGCCGACAGGCTGATCCGGGTTGCCGCCGAGCGCGCCTTGCGCCGCGCGCCGATGCTCGAGCCGCCCCCGGGCATGTGGGATGCCTTCAGCGCGCGGTTCCCCTATCAGGAGACCGATGACCAGCTGCGCGCCATCGAGGATGTGGTGGATGATCTGACCGCCGGCACGCCGATGGACCGGCTGGTGTGTGGCGACGTGGGCTTTGGCAAAACCGAAGTCGCGATGCGCGCGGCCTTTATCGCGGCGATGTCAGGCGTGCAGGTGGCGGTGATCGCGCCCACCACGCTGCTGGCGCGGCAACACTACAAGAGCTTTGCCGAGCGGTTTCGCGGATTTCCCATCGAAGTCAGGCAGTTGTCGCGCTTTGTTGGCACGAAAGAGGCCGCCGCCACCCGCGATGCGGTCGCCAAGGGCACCTGCGACATCGTGGTGGGCACCCATGCGGTACTGGCCAAAAGCGTGAAGTTTCAAAACCTTGGCCTGCTGGTGATCGACGAAGAGCAACGCTTTGGCGTCCAGCACAAGGAGCGGCTGAAGCAGCTGCGCAGCGACATCCATGTGCTGACCCTGACGGCGACACCGATCCCCAGAACACTTCAACTTTCGCTCTCAGGTGTCCGGGATCTTTCGATAATTGGCACGCCGCCTGTCGACCGGCTGGCGATCCGCACCTATGTGTCGGAGTTTGACGGTGTCACCTTGCGCGAGGCGCTCTTGCGCGAACACTACCGCGGGGGGCAGAGCTTTTTTGTGGTGCCGCGGATCAGTGATCTGCCTGAAATCGAAGAGTTTTTGCGCGACCAAGTGCCCGAAGTGTCGGTGGTTGTGGCGCATGGGCAGATGGCCGCGGGCGAGCTGGATGACCGGATGAACGCCTTTTACGACGGCAAGTACGACGTGCTGCTGGCGACGACGATCGTGGAATCGGGGCTCGATATTCCGACGGCGAACACGATGATCATCCACCGCGCCGACATGTTTGGCCTGTCGCAGCTATACCAGATCAGAGGCAGGGTTGGGCGTTCAAAAACAAGGGCTTACGCCTATCTGACGACCAAGCCAAAGATGCGGCTGACGCCGGCGGCGGAAAAGCGGCTGAGGGTGCTGGGATCGCTTGATTCGCTGGGGGCCGGGTTCACGCTGGCAAGCCAGGATCTGGACATCCGGGGCGCGGGGAACCTGCTGGGCGAAGAGCAGTCGGGCCAGATGCGCGACGTGGGATACGAGCTGTATCAATCGATGCTGGAAGAGGCGATTGCCAAGATCAAGTCGGGCGAGCTGGAAGGTCTGGACGGAGCGGGTGACGATCAATGGGCGCCGCAGATCAACCTTGGAGTACCCGTGCTGATCCCCGAAGACTATGTGCCGGACCTGGATGTAAGGCTGGGATTGTACCGCCGTCTCAGTGGGTTGCAGAGCAAAGTTGAGCTGGAGGGCTTTGCTGCCGAGTTGATCGACCGCTTTGGCAAGCTGCCGCGAGAGGTGAACACGCTGCTACTGGTGGTGCGCATCAAGGGCGAGTGCAAGAAGGCCGGGATTGCCAAGCTGGACGCAGGCCCCAAGGGCGCGACGATCCAGTTCCACAACGACAAATACGCCAGCCCGCAAGGTCTGGTGAAGTTCATCGAGGATCAGCGCGGGCTGGCAAAGGTTAAGGACAACAGGATTGTTGTCCGAAGGGACTGGAAAAAGGACGCGGACAAGATCAAAGGCGCCTTTGCCATCGCCCGCGACCTCGCGAAATTTGTACATATTGCCAAGTCTGCCCCCCAAAAGTGAGCAGATTGCCCCGCGTGCGCGCAACGCCACCGGGCGGTCTGGTAGGATTTGATCTGAAGCGCCGGGATCCGCACGAATTTTCGGCGAAAATTCGTGGGGGTCAGGTCAGTCGTCCCACTGGATGTCATAGCGGGTGACGACGGCGCGGATCTGATCCGGGGACAGGCCCAAGGCATCGGTGCCGCGCAGCATCAGGGCAAGGCGGGCGGTGGCCTCGAGCTCTTCGATCGCGTTGCAGGCGGCCTCGGCGGTCTTGCCCGACACAACCGGGCCGTGGTGAGAGAGCATGACGGCCGAATGCTTGCCCGCGAGCCCCCGCACGGCATCGCCCATCGCAGGATCACCCGGAACAAAGACCGGCAGGAGCCGCACCTTGCCCAGCTGCATGATCGCATAAGGCGTGAGCGGGGGGATGAAGCTGGCCTCGTCCGCAT
>JAHDCH010000251.1 GCA_020629995.1 Pseudaestuariivita sp.
CTGCCTGTCAATTTCATTGTCCGGGGGTCTTGTGCCCCTCATGCTCACGCGTCACTTTGCCAGAGAGGGCGCACGGGGCAAAGCGCAAGGGAGAGAGCGATGCCATCAAAACGGTTGAGTGTTGTCGTGACGCGACGCTTGCCTGACGTGGTCGAGGCCCGGATGCGCGAATTGTTCGACGTGACGCTGCGCGGCGACGATGTGCCGATGACCCGCGCCCAGCTGGGCGAGGCGATGAAAGAGGCCGACGTGCTGGTCCCCACCATCACCGACACGATCGATGCGGGCCTGATTTCCGGCGCCGGCGACCGGCTCAAGCTGATCGCCAATTTTGGCGCAGGGTTCGATCATATCGACGTGGCGACGGCCCGGTCCCGCGGCGTGCTGGTGGCCAACACGCCCGGCACAGTGACCGACGACACCGCCGACATGGCCATGGCGCTTATCCTTGCCGTGACGCGCCGCATCCCCGAGGGCCTGGCCACGATGCAGGCCGGAACGTGGGACGGCTGGGCGCCCAACGCCTTTCTGGGCGGGCGGCTTGCCGGGCGGAGGCTGGGCATTCTGGGCATGGGCCGGATCGGCCAGGCCGTGGCGCGGCGCGCGGCGGCCTTTGGGTGTCAGGTCCACTATCACAACCGGCGCCGCCTGCGGACCGAGACCGAGGCAGACCTGGGCGCAACCTGGTGGGAAAGCCTGGATCAGATGGTCGCGCGGATGGACATCCTGTCGATCAACTGCCCGCACACGCCGTCGACCTTCCATCTGATGAACGCGCGGCGGCTCAAGCTGATGAAGCCGTCCGCGGTGATCGTGAATACCTCGCGCGGCGAAGTGGTGGACGAGAACGCCCTGACCCGCGGCCTGCGCAATGGCGAGCTGGCGGGGGCGGGTCTGGATGTCTATGAGCACGGCACCGACATCAATCCGCGCCTGCGCGAGCTGCCCAACGTGGTGTTGTTGCCGCACATGGGATCGGCCACGCAGGAGGGCCGCATCGAGATGGGCGAGAAAGTCATCATCAATATCAAGACCTTCGAGGATGGGCACCGCCCGCCCGACCAGGTCGTCCCGTCGATGCTGTGATGCTGCCGTTCGGGCTGGAATTTGACCAGGCCTCGATCGCCTATCTCACCTCGGTCGCGCTGAACGCGGGCTTTGTCATCCTGCCGACAACGTTGGTGGCCTGTCTGGCCTATCTCTGGCTGGGCCAGAGGCCCGAGGGGGAGCGCGGGCTGGCTGTTCTGGTGGTCATGCTGATGATGGCCCTGTTCGGCACCGTCGTCGGGTCGGCCACGGCTACGTCGGCGGACGGCCTTGCGGCTGTGGTTCCGGCGGTGCTGACCTTTGTCGCGGGCGGTCTGGCCTACCTGTTTGACGCGCGCGAGCGGACACGGCTGACGCTGGGCGTCTTCATGGCCTTCGCCTTTATCCTGTCGACCTTTCTGGCCTACACGATCTTTGCCTATCAGCACCAAAAGCATGTGCGCATCCTGCTGGTGCAGGAAGCCTGCCTGGGATACATGCTGCATCCCGACATTCTGGCCTCGGACGAGGTGTTTGACCGCGCGCGGCGCGTGTTCGAGCTGAATTGCAAGGATGTCGGCAAGTGATCCCGAGGCAGGAGTGACGGCGGTTGGACAAGTTTCAGATTTTTCTGGTTGCCATACCGGGCCTTGAAGAGCCCTTGCGGGACGAAGCGCTGGCGGCGGGGTTTCACAATCCGCGCGTCGTGTTTGGCGGCGTGGTGTTCGAGGGCAAGTGGCCGCATGTCTGGCGCGCCAACCTGCTGCTGCGCGGCGCGGTGCGGGTTCTGGCGCGTGTTGCAGTGTTCAAGGCGCACCACCTCAAGCAGCTCGCGCCCGAGACCCGGGCGGTGGACTGGGCCGCCCTGATCCCGCCGGACACCCCTTTTCGGGTCGAGGCGGTGTGCCGCAAGTCCAAGCTGTATCACGCGGGGGCCGTGGCCGAACGCGTGCGGGACGCCATAGCAGAGGTCACCGGCGCACTGCCTGCCGATGCCGCCGATTTGCGTATCCTGGCGCGGGTCGAAAAGGACCATGTGACGCTCAGCATCGACACGTCGGGCGCGCCGCTGCACCGGCGCGAGCACAAGGAAGAGGTCGTCAAGGCGCCATTGCGAGAGACAATGGCGTCGATGTTCCTGGCGCAGATGGACTTTGATGGGACGCAATCGGTGGTCGATCCGATGTGCGGGTCGGGCACCATCGTGCTGGAGGCCGCCGAGATCGCCGCAGGCCTGGCACCTGGGCGGTCGCGCCGGTTTGCCTATGAATGCCTTGTCACGTTTGACCCAGCCGCCGCGTCTGCTCTTTTGCCCGCGGCAGCCCAAAAAGTTCGTACGAACTTTTTGGGCTCTGACCGCGACGGCGGCGCGGTGAAAGCAGCGCAGGCCAATGCGCAGCGCGCGGGCGTGGCCGATCTGTGTGCGTTTGACCGCCGCCCGCTGTCGGACGCCCGCCCGCCCGAAGGCGCGCCCGGTCTTGTGCTGGTCAACCCGCCCTACGGCGACCGGATCGGCACTCGCAAGGAGCTGACGGCGCTTTATGCCACCTTTGGCCGCGTGATGGCGGACAGGTTCGCGGGCTGGCGCGTGGGGGTGATCACCACCGACGAACGGCTGGCCCGGTCCACACGCCTGCCGCTTGAGGGCGGTGCATCCGTCGCCCATGGCGGGCTCAAGGTGCGTTTGTGGCAGGGGGTTGCGGGTTAACCCTTGGCGAGTACCGGACGGGGGCGCCCGTTCTCATCCAGCGCGACAAAGACAAAATCGGCATCGGTCACGCGCTGGGCCTCGGTTGAATGGCGTGGGCGCGCCCAGACGTCGATGTGGATCCGCATCGACGTGCGCCCCACATCGCGAAGCGTTGCATAGAGGGTCACCTCGTCGCCCACCTTGACGGGCCTTAGAAACTGCATCGCCTCGACCGAAACGGTGGCACCCCTTCCTTGCGACACCCGCGCAGCCATGTTGCCCGCCGCAAGGTCCATCTGCGACATCAGCCATCCGCCAAAGATGTCTCCGGACGGGTTGGTGTCGGCTGGCATGGCGATGGTGCGGATCACCAGCACCCCGTCGTCCTGCTGGCGCCCGTGCGATCCGCGCTTGCGGCCCAGTGACAGGGCTGTTTCCCGAGTGTCTGTCATTCTACGCCCCCGGCCGATGCACATATGCCCGCCGCTTCAGTCCTGAGGCGGCGGGCGTATGTGTCAGCTGACCACTTTCCAGTTCACTTCGCGCTGGTCTTCGCCGGTCTTGCCCCGGCGCACATGCAGACGGTTCAGCGCGTCGATATAGGCGCGGGCCGAGGCCACGACGGTATCGGTATCCGCTGACTGACCCGTGGCGATGTTGCCGTCTTCCTCGAGCTTGACCGACACAGTTGCCTGCGCATCTGTGCCTTGGGTCACCGCGTGCACCTGATAGACCTGAAGCCGCGCGGCGTTGGGATAGATCGCGCGCACCGCCTTGAAGGTGGCATCGACGGGGCCATCGCCGGTTTCTTCGGCGGTCTCGGTACGCTCGCCCACCCGCATCACCAGATCAGCCGTCGCAGGACCCGAGGTGCCGCACTGGATCGACAGGGACTTGAGCGTCAGGTGGTCATCTTCGCTGGCGCCAGTGCGCATCAGCGCGATCAGGTCGTCGTCGTAGACTTCCTTTTTGCGGTCGGCGAGTTCCTTGAAGCGGACAAACACGTCCTTCAGCTCGTTGTCGCCCAGCGAAAAGCCCAGGTCCTCGAGTTTCGAACGGAGCGCAGCGCGACCCGAATGCTTGCCCATGACGAGGTTCGTTTCGGTCAGGCCCACGTCCTCGGGGCGCATGATTTCGAACGTCTCGGCGTTTTTCAGCATGCCGTCCTGGTGGATGCCCGATTCATGCGCAAAGGCGTTCTTGCCCACGATGGCCTTGTTGAACTGCACGGCAAAGCCCGACACCGCCGCGACGCGGCGCGAAATGTTCATGATCTTGGTCGTGTCGATGCCGGTTGTGTAGGGCATGATGTCGCCGCGCACTTTGAGGGCCATCACCACCTCTTCGAGGGCAGTGTTGCCAGCGCGTTCGCCCAAGCCATTGATCGTGCATTCGATCTGCCGCGCGCCGCCTTCGACGGCCGCAAGGCTGTTGGCCGTCGCCATGCCCAGATCGTTATGGCAATGGGTGGCAAAGACCACTTCGTCAGCGCCCGGCACTTCGGCGATCAGGCGGCGGATCAGGTCGGCGCTTTCGACCGGGGCGGTGTAGCCGACCGTGTCGGGGATGTTGATCGTGCTGGCGCCGGCCTTGATCGCGATCTCGACCACGCGGGCAAGGTAATCCCATTCGGTCCTGGTCGCGTCCATCGGTGACCATTGCACGTTGTCGCACAGGTTGCGCGCATGGGTGACCGTGTCGTGGATGCGCTGGGCCATCTCGTCCTGCGTGAGGTTCGGGATGGCGCGGTGCAGGGGCGAGGTGCCGATGAACGTGTGAATGCGCG
>JAHDCH010000252.1 GCA_020629995.1 Pseudaestuariivita sp.
ACATCATGGAATTCTGCAAGGCGTTCAACGCCAAGACGCAGGAAATGGAGCCCGGAGCACCGTGCCCGACCGTGATCACCTATTACCAGGACAAGTCGTTCGAGATGGACATCAAGACGCCGCCGGCGTCGTACTATCTCAAGAAGGCGGCCAAGCTGAAGTCGGGCGCCAACAACCCCGGCCGCGAAACCGTGGGCAGCGTCAGCGTCGCGCAGGTGAAAGAGATCGCCGAAGCGAAGATGAAGGATCTGAACGCCAACGACATCGACGCGGCGATGCAGATCATCCTGGGCAGCGCCCGCTCCATGGGCATCGAGGTGAAGTAATGGCAAAGCTCGGAAAACGCACCAAGGCGGCGCGCGAAGCGTTTGCTGGCAAGGAAAACATCTCGGTCGAGGACGCGGTCGCACTGGTCAAGGCCAATGCCAGCGCAAAGTTCGACGAGACGGTCGAGATCGCAATGCAGCTGGGTATTGACCCGCGCCACGCAGACCAGATGGTCCGCGGCGTGGTCGGCCTGCCCAACGGCACCGGCAAATCGGTCCGCGTGGCTGTCTTTGCCCGTGGCCCCAAGGCCGAAGAGGCTCAGGCCGCAGGCGCGGACATCGTCGGCGCTGAGGATCTGATGGAAACCATCCAGGGCGGCACGATCGACTTTGATCGCTGCATCGCAACCCCCGACATGATGCCGATCGTCGGCCGTCTGGGCAAAGTGCTGGGCCCGCGCAACCTGATGCCGAACCCCAAGGTCGGCACGGTGACGATGGACGTCAAACAAGCCGTCGAGGACGCCAAGGGCGGTCAGGTGCAGTTCAAGGCCGAAAAGGCCGGTGTGGTGCACGCGGGCGTCGGCAAAGCGTCGTTCGACGAAGGCAAACTGGTCGAAAACGTGCGCGCCTTTGTGAACGCCGTCGCCAAGGCCAAGCCGTCGGGCGCCAAGGGCACCTACATGAAAAAGATCGCGCTGAGCTCGACCATGGGTCCGGGCGTCACCATCGCGGTGGACAACGCCGTCAGCGAGTGATCGCGGCGCAGTCAAGTTACAAGGGGCGGCCCATGTGGCCGCCCCTTTTGCGTTTGTGTCTGGCCTGTGTCGATTCTCGGGCAGGTTAAACTCTGAATTAACAAAGCGCCCGTCATAAGTCGGTCATGAGACGACTCAATGAGGGACAGACATGACATTCAAATCCGCAATTCTGGCCGGCGCGATGGCGCTGGCGACGGCGCTGCCGGCACTGGCCGCTGACCTGCCGGCACCCGAGGGGCGCGTGGTGCTCGAGGTCAGCGGAGGCATCGCCAACACGAACGGCGACGGTGTCGCGCAATTCGACATCGCAATGCTCGAAGGGCTCGACTGGCGCGAGATCGAAACCTACACATCGTTCACCGAAGGCATGCAAACCTTTGCTGGCCCGACGCTGGTGTCGCTGCTGGCGGCGGTCGGGGCTGATGGCACGACCATGACCGCAACGGCGATCAACGATTACTTTGTCACCATCCCGGTCGATCACGCAGACCGTCACAACGTGATCCTGGCCGCCGAGATGAACGGCAAGCGCATGCGCATCCGCGACAAGGGTCCGCTGTGGGTCGTCTATCCGCTGAGCGAGGCGGACGCGGCCAAAAAGCCGTTTGATACCGAAATGATCTGGCAGCTGAACCGTCTGGAAATCAGCGAATAAGCCGACGATGAAGCCGACCTCGCCCTTTCGCCCGACCGGGCGCACCTTGCGTGCCTTGCTGGCTGTGGGCCTGGTCGGCATCCTTTTGGTGTCGTTGCTGTTGGTCCGCGAACGGCTGGACGAAGAGGAAAAGCGCGCGACCTATGTGATGTCTTCGCTGTCCTGGAAGGTCAGCGAGGCCTTGCTTGAATCGCAAAAGATGGTGACGGCGCTCGGGCTCTACGAACAAGGCGGAGCGGATCGGGAGGACGTGATCGTCGCGGCCGAACTTTTGTGGAGCCGGACGGATGTGCTGTTGCAAAGCGAATTCAACAAGCACGTGACCCTTGTCGAGGCCGGACAGGCCTTGCAGGCTTACCTCAGCCGCAACGAAGAACAGATTTACGACGCGGCCGAGTTCCCGGTTCATATGGCCGCCGCGATGCGAGAAGAGCTGTCGGAAGCCGCACGCGACATGCGCGCGATCTGGATCCGGGATTTCCTGGGCAATCGCGCGACGATCCACGCAACCGCGACACAGGACATCGCCGATGCACGCGCCTTTTTCGAGCGTTTGATCATGGCGTGCGTCGCGCTTTTGGCGCTGTACATGATCGCCGAAATCCGGGGCGCGCAAAGGGCGCAGGTGCGCGAGCACAAGCTGCGCAAGGAAGCCTTGTCGGCAAGCGAGGCCAAGTCCGATTTCCTCGCCAATGTCAGCCATGAAATCCGCACGCCGCTGAACGGAGTGATCGGCATGGCGCAAGAGCTGGCCGAAACGCAGCAGACCGAGGATCAACGGCAGATGACACAGGTCATCGCATCGTCGGCCGAGCTGTTGTTGGGCACGATCAATGATGTGCTCGACATCTCCAAGATTGAACGGGGCCGGATGGCGCTGAAGGATCTTGTCTTTGCGCCCGCCGAAAGGGTGAGGCTGTCGGCCGAGCTGTACAGCCCGCAAGCGCAGGCGAAGGAGGTTCGGATTGTCACCAAGGTCCCACCCGGGGCCGGGGCCGAGCTGGTGGCCGATCCGCTGAGGTTCACGCAAGTGGTGAACAATCTTGTATCCAATGCAGTAAAGTTCACGGACAGCGGCGAGGTCACCGTCAGCCTTGCCTTTGCCGAGCGAAAGGGTGGGCTCTGCGAGGTTGAAGTCGCTGTCAGTGACACGGGTCCGGGTGTGCCCGAAGGTGCGCTGGACCAGATTTTTCGCCCCTTCAGCCAGGCGGACACCAGCGCCACCCGGCAGCACGGCGGCACGGGGCTGGGCCTGACGATTTCGCGCGCCATCTGCAAGGAAATGGGCGGCGACATCAGTGTGGACTCCGAACCGGGACGGGGCAGCGTGTTTACCGCCAGGTTCATGATGCGTGCACCGCGGGACGGCGATCCACGCGCAACGCTAGGCGCGGCCTCATTGCCCCCTAAACCGAAAGCTGCCCCGACAAAGCACGCGAATCTGCAGGATCAGAAGCCAGGGACCCTCTCCAAAGACAAGGCACCAAAGGGACCAAACATCCTGTTGGTGGACGACAGCGCGACAAACCGGCTGGTGATGAAGCGGTTGCTGAAGTCGCTGGATGCGCGGATCGAAGAGGCTGAAAGCGGGCTCGATGCGGTCAGGCTGGCGGAAACGGGCGGCTTTGACCTGATCCTGATGGACATCCAGATGCCCGGAATGGACGGGATGGAGGCGACCACGGAAATCCGCGCCAAGGAGGCACGCGGAGAGACCGCGGGCCGTGTGCCAATCATCGCGGTAACGGCGAACGTGATGTCTCACCAGGTGGAAACATATCGCGCCCTGGGGATGGACGAGGTGGTTGCCAAGCCCGTACGCAAGGCGGAAATCCTGGACGCCATTGGCCAACTGAGCGGGCAGGCCGGAAAACGGCAAGACATGCGTCCCCATTAGGCGGCATGTGTCCAATGCTCTTGCCTTGCCGCAGCGGACCGCATGCTCGGGCTCGAACGGTGCGGCATGACCGGCGGAGCATCAGCCGTATCTGTGTGAGCAACGGCGGAGCCGATTTGGACCGGGAATGTCCGATTGCATCTGTGCCCGGGATATTGGGAGCCTCCATCTGCGCGAGGTGCCACAGCCAGACTGCAGCATCTGCGCCCCGAGGGCGCGCATTCTGCAAAGCGGCAGAGCAAGCCTGTGAGGCGTGACGAGGCAGCGCAAGCCAGTGAGGCGTGACAGGATTTTTGTCCGCCGCAAATCCGCGACGGGTTCTGCTTTGGCTCTGGGCGGGTGGGCCGCCTCGACAAAGGGCCGGGGTCACCAGAAGATCGTGACGGGTACAAATGTGTTGGTCGCCGGGGCGACAAGTTGGTCTCACCCCGCAAGACTTGGCGAGGAGCGGCGAAGGAAAGGCGCGGAAGTTCATCAGGAGGCGGAGTTTGGTGCGGGGCTGGATGGCACGAACGAAGGCTATGCGAAGCGCTACGGGTGAAGGCTTAAAATGGGTTTGTTGAGTTGGCAGACCGGTAAGGGCAACGGCTTCTGGGCCGCTGGGCCGCTGGGCCGCTGGGCCGCTGGGCCGCTGGGACGATGCCGAGGCCGTTCGTAAGGATTAGCGGAAGCCAACTGCGGAATTTCCGCGGGTGGAGGCTTTGAGCGGGCTACCGGTGTGGGAGGACCGCGAAGGGTAAGGGTTTCTGGATCGCTGGTTAAATGCCGGGGCCGTTGATGAGGCCTAACGGAAGCCTGCCGCGGAATTTCCTTGGTGGCCGTGGTTTCTAGTGGGCCTCGCGAGGGCAGGGGTAGAGTGGCAGGCGTGAGGGTTTTGTGGATCGCCACGAGCGGAGGCTTCGAGCGGGTTACCTGTGCGG
>JAHDCH010000253.1 GCA_020629995.1 Pseudaestuariivita sp.
GGGTCAGCTCAACATCCTGACCTGCGCGGGTGACGCGGGCCACGATCACGCGCCCGGCGTTGCGCAGCACAAAGGCGACATCGCCCGGTTTGGTGAGTGTCACGCCGTCCAGCGCACGCAGCACATCCCCCGGCAGCATCCCGGCGCGCGCGGCCGGCGAGCCAGCGGCAACATGTTCGATCAGCACACCGGGGCCTTCGATGCCCAGCGCCCGGGCGATGGTTTCGCTGAGCGGACGCAGCTGGAATCCGGGGGCCACCTCGGGCGCTGATTGCCCGCCATCCAGGAACCAGGTCACCACATGCAGCGGCACGGCATAAGCCAGCCCGACAAAATAGCGCGACCCATCCGCAATCTGGGTGTTCACGCCCAGCAGCCTGCCCTGTGCATCCACCAGCGCTCCGCCTGACGACCCGGGGTTAACCGCTGCCGAATGCTGCAGGAACAAAACCGGTTGTTCGGGATCAATCTGGCGCCCGGGGTGCGACAGGATGCCTGCGGTCAGCGTGTGACCTGCGCCCAGCGGCGCACCGGCAGCATAGACAAGATCGCCAATCGCGGCGCCGGGTGACGGGCGCAGCGGCTCGGCCACGTCCTGATAGAACTGCAGTTCGGCCAGATCGAGCAGCCGGTCGCGCCGAACAACCCGCGCCAACAGCCGCCGCCCGTCGCGGGTGACCACGATCACCGCCTCGGCGCCCTTGACCACATGCGCATTGGTCAACCCCCGGTTCGCCGCGCCATACACAAGGCCGGACCCAAGGAACCTTTCACGCCCGTCGGCGGTGTAAATCGTGACCGTTGCGTCCAGCACGCGGTCCGCCGCCTGCGCGCCCAGACACGTCGTTGGCAGCACCAGTGCCAGCACCAAGGCAATCCATTTCATCGCACTCGCCTCCTTTCAAAGGACCGCACCACACCTAGGCAGGCCGTGCGGCAAAGGCATGTGACAAAGGCGGTTAGGTCAGGATTACCGGGGGTGACAGGCCGCGAATTTGCGGCATATTTGACGACATATATGATCGGAGGCCCGAGCCATGCGTTTGATTTCGTTCTTGTGTTCCATCCTTTTTGTTACATCCGTAACCGCAACACCTGCCTTGGCCGAGGTGCCGCCTCTGGCGCAGGCCCGCACATCCAAGCTGCTGTATGACCTGGGCCTTGAACGGCGCGATCCGGTGCTGGTTCTGGCCGCCGCGTCGCTGCGCCGGTCGATCGTGCTGGAACAGATCCAGCGCGTCCCGACCGAAGGCGAAGCCGGCGGCGCATTGCTGACATGGGAGGTGATGATGGACGCCGCGCGCGATCTTGCCTCGGCCGATCCGGCCATGCTGGGCGTGATCGAAGACGTCGCCGCCGCCACGACCAAAGGCGTGACCAGCGGCCCGGTCTACAACATCGGCAAGATCGGCCCCAAGAAAAACGACCTGTACAAACGCGTGCCCTTTGACGGGCGCGCCTACGCCGAAGTCTATGTCGAAGGCAAAGGCCCCGAGAACCTCGACCTTTATGTGCGGGACGCCAAGGGGCGGCTGGTGTGCACCGATACCGATGCCTCGGCCATTGCCTATTGCGGCTGGACCCCGCGCGAGACGGGCAATTTTTCCATCGACGTGGTCAACACGTCCGGCACGACGTCGTCCTATACGTTGATCACCAACTGAGGCGGCGCGCTGATGACCCGAGTGATCGCCGCCGCCCTTGCCGCGCTGGGCCTGTCCGGTCCGGCGCTGGCTGACAATTATGCCATCCTGATCGGGGCCTCGACCTATCCGAACCTCGAAGAGCGGTTCTGGCTCAAAGGCCCGGCCAACGATGTGGACCTGATCCAGACCTACCTGACCGAAGCCGCGCCCGTGCCGTTCGATGCGGGCAACATCACCGTTCTGGCCGACGGGGTCGAAGGGGCCGCTGACCCCACGTTGCAGGCGATCCGTGATGCCTTTGCCGATCTGGCAGGCCGCGTGGGCGCCGATGATTTTGTCTACCTCCACTTTTCCGGCCATGGCACCCAGGCCCCCGCGCTGGACCCCGACACCGAGATTGACGGGCTGGACGAGCTGTTCCTGCCCGTCGACATCGGCCCCTGGTCCGATACGGTGGGCGCGGTGGAAAACGGGCTGGTCGATGACGAAATCGGGCAGCTGATCGGGGCGCTGCGCGCAAAAGGTGCAACCGTCTGGGCCGTGTTCGACGCCTGCCATTCCGGAACCGTCACCCGAGGCGCTCCTGCAGGGAGCGAAGAGGTCCGCCTGCGCAAACTGTCACCCGCAGCGCTTGGGGTGCCGGAGGATGCGATGCTGGATGCGCTGACCCGGGCGCGCGCCCTGCCCGATCCGCGCGCGCGCCCCGACAGCCCCGCCGCCGAAGCGCTGAAGGATGGCGAAGGGGGCGCTTTCATCGCGTTCTACGCGGCGCAGACGAACGAGACGACGCCAGAGAAACGCTTGCCCGCCGGCGTGCCCGAGCGCCGCTCGCAAGGGGTGTTCACCTACACGCTGTTCGAAACGCTGGCCCAGAACCCGGGCCTGACCTACCGCCAGCTAGGGCAGGAGATCCTGCGCAAATACACCGTCGGAAACCTCGCCCTGGCCACCCCCATGTTCGAAGGCGCGCTCGACTCGATCGTGTTCTCGGGCGAGGCGGGCGAGCGGATCGTGCAATGGCCCCTGCGCGAGGGCGAGTTTGGCCCGATCATCCGCGCCGGCGCGCTGCAAGGCGTGACCGAAGGCGAAGTGCTGGCCCTGTTGCCCACCGCCGCTGCATCGGTGGACGAGGCTCTGGGCTATGCCGAGGCGACCTTTGTCGAAACCTTTCAGGCCGAACTGACGATGGTGGACCACAACGGTGTCGCCCCACCGGACAGCCTGCCCCGCGGAACCTTCGTGCGCAAAGTGTCGGACGCTGTCGATTTCTCGCTGACCGTTGCCCTACCTGACGCACCCGGCGCTGACCTGTCGGCCGCCTTTGACATCCTCAAACAGGACGCGGGCGCGCGCCTTCGGTTTGTGGCAGCAGGCGATGCGGCGGATGTACAGTTGGCCCGGCTGCCCGGCAGCCCGCGCCCGGGCGCACTGTGGTTTCTGCCGGGGTCCGGACTGCTCGAAGCGGAAAACATCGACCAGACGCCCTCGGTCGGCACGGCGGGCCGCAGCCCTGCCGAACTGGCCGTGGCACTGCAAGACAATCTTGGCCGCATGAGCCGAGCGATCAACCTGCTCCGCATGGGCGAACAATATAGCGGGACGGACCTGAACATTGACCTGTCCTTGCGGACCAGGACTCCCGTTCAGCGCCAGCTGCGCGACATGGACCTGACCGCCGTGCCGGTGCTGGTGCCCGATGATCAGGTGCACGTGCTTGCGCGCAACAACGAAGCCTTCCCGGTCGACGCCAACGTCCTGCACATCGGATCGAATTACGAGATCAACCATTTCTTCCGGGGCCGCCTGCAGCCCGGAGACACGCTGAAAAAGGGTCTGTTCAAGATCACGGACGAGGCCTTTGGCCGCGACCGCGTGATCATCATCCTGACGCCCGTGGACGGGCAGGACGATATCGAAGACCTGCGCTTTCTTGAACAGGCCCCGGTGCGCGCCATGCGCGGGGCGGGCACCAGCGGATCGAGCTTTGCCGAAAGCCTGCGGGATGCCGGGTTTGGCGTGGTCACACGCGGTGCCGTTGCGCTGGACGATGACAGCGGCCCCGACCCGGTGATCCTGCAATACGAGATCGACACGCGCCCCGCGAACGGTTGAGCCCGGCGCGCCGCTGGGGCATGACTTGGGGGCACCACACCCCAAGCGAGGCCCCATGCTGCCAGTCAAAGACCTCTTCGATCTGCCCGAGGGCATGATCTATCTCGATGGCAATTCGCTGGGGCCGCTGCCCCGCGCCGTGCCGGACCGCGTGGCGCAGATGGTGACGGGCGAATGGGGCGCCCATCTGATCAAAGGCTGGAACGTGGACGACTGGATGGGCCAACCGACCAGCGTCGCCAATCGCGTGGGCCGCCTGATTGGCGCGCCAGAGGGCACAACCGTTTTGGGCGATACGCTGTCGGTCAAGGTGTATCAGGCTCTGTCCGCCGCCGTTCAGATGCGCCCCAATCGCCGGGTGATCCTGTCGGACAGCGGCAACTTTCCCTCTGACCTCTACATGGCGCAGGGGCTGATCGCTCAGCTGGGTCAGGGCCACGAGCTGCGCGTGGTCGCACCCGAAGACGTGGCGGATGCGATCACCGACGACATCGCCGCCGTGATGCTCACACA
The DNA here is from genome assembly GCA_020629995.1 of Pseudaestuariivita sp. Taxonomy (GTDB): domain Bacteria; phylum Pseudomonadota; class Alphaproteobacteria; order Rhodobacterales; family Rhodobacteraceae; genus Pseudaestuariivita. Next base: position 4,272 of record JAHDCH010000253.1, read on the forward strand.
GGTCGATTACCGCACCGGGCGGATGCACGACATGGCCGATCTGACCGCCCGCGCCCATGCCGCCGGTGCCGTGATGATCTGGGATCTGGCGCACAGCGCAGGCGCGGCCCCGGTTGATGTGGCCGGGTGCAACGCTGAATTCGCCGTGGGCTGCACCTACAAATACCTCAATGGTGGCCCCGGCGCGCCGGCGTTCATCTATGTCCGCCCCGATGTGGC
>JAHDCH010000254.1 GCA_020629995.1 Pseudaestuariivita sp.
CCAGGTTCACCTGGTGGCAGATGCCGGTGCCGGGGGGCACAACGCGGAAGTTGTTGAACGCGGACTGGCCCCATTTGAGGAAGGTGTAGCGCTCCATGTTGCGCTCGTACTCGCGGTCGACGTTCATCTGGAACGCGCGCGGGTTGCCGAATTCGTCGATCATGACGCTGTGGTCGATCACCAGATCGACGGGGTTCAGCGGGTTGATCTTTTCGGGGTCGCCGCCTAGGGCCACGATCCCGTCGCGCATCGCGGCCAGGTCCACAACCGCCGGAACGCCGGTAAAGTCCTGCATCAGAACGCGGGCGGGGCGATAGGCGATCTCGCGCGGGTTCTTGCCGCCCTGGGCGCCCCAGGTTGCAAAGGCCTTGATGTCATCGACGCTGACAGTCTTGCCATCCTCGAACCGCAGCATGTTTTCCAGCACCACCTTGAGCGCGGCGGGCAGTTTCGAAAAATCGCCAAGGCCCGCTTCGGTGGCGGCGGCGATCGAGTAATAGGAAACCGACTGGCCGCCGACGGTCAGCGTGCGGCGGGTGTTCGAGCTGTCGTGTCCGACTGTGATGGGCATGGGCCCCTCCTTGCAAAAGCTGGCAAACGGAAAGATTTGCCGCTGCAATAGCGCCCTCAAACCCCTGTCTGCAAGAGGGATGAGGCAATTTGTGTACGATTGCATACAAATTTTTCACCTTCACCTCCGTGCCCCGCGGGTGACGCTGCAAAAAGGAAACAGGTTGTAAACCTCACCAAGGCTTGATTGGCGCTTGGGCTTTGGGCTTTCTATGTGTCGGCTAACGCCACACTGACCCAGCCGGAGCCCACATGCGCGCTGTCCTTGCCTTTGTTCTTGCCGTGATCGGCCTGACGACCTCTGCCGCGATTGCGCAAGAGGGCAGCGGGCGCGTTGTGGTGGTCGAGCTGTATACAAGCCAGGGCTGTTCGTCCTGCCCGCCTGCGGACAAGCTGCTGGGCAAACTGGCCGAACGCGATGACGTCATCCCGCTGGCCCTGCACGTGGATTACTGGGATTACATCGGCTGGAAAGACGAATTTGCCGATCCCGCGCACACCCAGCGCCAGCGCGGCTATGCCCGCGCGTGGAACCAGCGCACGATCTACACGCCGCAGATGGTGGTCGGCGGGCTGCACGGGGTGGTGGGCAACCGCCCGATGGATGTGGCGACGCTGATCCAGAAGCACGCCATGGCGACGCCGCGCGCCGACGTGACGCTGAGCCGGGCGGGCGAGGCGGTCACCATCGAAGCGCAGGCCCTGGGCGAGATCGCCCCGGCGCAGGTGCACCTGGTGCGTTATACGCCGTCGGCGCAGGTGGACATCCGCCGCGGCGAAAACGCCGGGCGCAAGCTGACCTACCACAATATCGTGACCGAATGGCGCACTCTGGGCGCCTGGGACGGGGCCGCGCCGCTGCGTCTGACCGAAACCGTCAAGGGTGACGGGCCGGTTGTGGTGATCGTGCAGGAAGGCACACACGGGCTGATCCTCGCCGCGGCGCGTCTCAGGTAACGGCCTAGTTCCCGCCGGGGCGCAGGGCGCGCAGCTTTTCGGGGCTTTTGTTCCTGAGCTTCCAGCGGCGGTGTATCCAGAACCACTGATCCATGTGTTCGCGCACCAGCGCCTCGAGGTTGTCGTTGACGGCCTGGGTCATGGTTGCGGGATCGGACGGGGCGATGGGTGCTTCGACCCTGACCACAAAGCTAAGACCGTCGGGCTGGCGCACCGAATAGATCGGGATCAGGGCGGCATCGTATTTCAGCGCCAGCTCGGCGGTGATGGTCGAGGTCAGCGCGGGCTTGCCAAAATAATCCAGCGCCGGGCTGCCATAGGCGTTGAGATCGGTGAGGATGCCGAGCACACCGCCGCCCTTGATGTGGCGCACCAGTTGGCTCATGCCGCGGCGGCCCTGTTCGAACATCGGCGTGCCGATCCGGGAAATCGCGGCGACGTAATGGTCGTTGAACCAGGGGTTCGACATGGCGCGGTAGAGCGCGCCCATGTTGTGCCCGCGCCCGATCAGGTTGGCGCGCGCCACGTCGTAATTTCCGAAATGCGCGGTCACGAGGATCACAGGGCGCCCCTCGGCGCGGGCGGCCTCGAGCGCGGCAAGGCCGGGACCTTCGATCGGGGCAGCGCGGGCGCGCTCCACGAAATCGGCGCCTGAATAGATCTCGATCAGGGTGCGGCCGACATTGTCGGGCACCGCGCGGGTCAGGCGAGCGACCTCTGCTTCGGGCAGGTCGGGGCGGACATAGGCGAGGTTTTCACGGATGCGGCGGCGCCAGCCCGCAAGAGGCGCGACGATGGTGCGCGCGGCCCAGCCCATCAGCGGCACGCGCCAGCCGTAGGGCAGAGCCAGCGCCGCGCCGATCACAAGGCGCAGGGCGGCATTTTGCGCCCATTGCGCGCGGGTGCCCTTGCGGGTGTCAGAAGAGGGTGTGGGCATCGGGCCGCCTTGGTGAACCTGTGGCGTTCAGATAACGGCAGCCCGGCCCGGCCTCAAGAGCGCGGGTGTTCCGTCACCGCGTGCCCGGGGCGACAAATTTTCCTGCGAAAATTTTTGCGCGCCCCGAGCGGGGTGGTGCGGTCAGTAGGCGAAGCCTGCGCCCGAGCGGATCGCCTGGGCCAGGCTGAACTCGGCCCAGGTGTTGCGCCCGCCGCGCGCGCGGATCTCGCGCAGTTGCTGTTTGGCCGCGGTCAGCTTGCCCTGTTCGGCAAAGCCCTGACCCATGTAGCTGCGCGCGAGGATGTTGTCCGGGTCCTGCGCAAGCGCGGCCGTGTAATGCAGCATCGCCTTGTCCATGTTGCCCAGCTTGCGCTCGGTGAAGCCAAGGTAGGTCTGCACGCGCCCGTCGGTCTGCACGCTCATCGCCGCCAGCGCATCGCGCGCGGCCTGAAACTGGCCCACATAGGCAAACTCGCGCGCGGCCTCGTACCGTTCGTCGTCGGTCAGCGAGCTTTCCTGCGCATCGACGCATTCCTTGGTGTCTGCGTCATAGATCTTGCCGTCGGTGCAGGTGGCCGTGGTCGGCGTGGTCGCCGGGGCCGAGCCGCCGCCGGCGGCAAATGCCATCGCCGGTGCAACAAGGGCGAGCGCGAGAAGGGGTTTGAACATGGGTGTCTCCCGAATGATCCGTGTCTGTGTCAGGTACGCAGGAAACAGCCGGACCGGTTCATTTATTCGCATGAAAAGCGGGCCGGAGCGGTCCGGCCCGGTCACATCGTCGTGAGGCAGGGCCTAACCGGTGGTGGCCACGCATTCGTTGGTTTCGGCGTCCAGCGTCATGCCTTCGGCGCAGCTGATCGCGGCGGTCTCGGCCTCGGGGATCGGCGTCATCTCCATCGCGGCGTGGCCTTTGCCGCAGCCCATCGCCAGCGCAGCGGCCGGGGACAGCATCAGGAGGGTGAATGTCATGCCAAGTGTCTTGCGCATCGGTCGTCTCCTTGTTGGTCTGTTCGGTATGGGCAAGGGTAGCGGGCCCTGCGCAAAAGTCACGGGTTTTGGTGTGCGCCACGATGCGCACGCGCAAAGAGGCCGTTGTGGTTTGCGAAGGGGCGCGGCAGGCTTGGAGGATGATCTATGTGCTGGCCTGCCCGGAGTTCGCCCCTGACGCCGCCGCGCGCATCGACGCTTTCCGCGCGGTGCACGAGCCGGTCAGGGCCGCGCTGGTCCCGCCGCATGTGACGCTGGTGTTTGGTGTTGGCGTGGGCCATCTGGAGGATCTTGCCGCGCTCGCCGAAACGGTCTCCCGCCGGACCAAACCTTTCCAGATCGAGTTTGACGCCTGTGAGATCGCCTTCGACCCGTTCGAGAAAGCGCACAAACTCTTTGCGCTATGCGGAGCAGGCAGCGAGACCGTCACGGATTTGCACAGGCAGCTTTACGACGGGCCGCACCGCGCAAGCCTGAGCCCGGAACATCCGTTCAAACCGCACATGACGCTGGCCACCCAGGACATGCGCGCGCGGATCGAGCGGATTGACCTATCCACCCTCGGAGCCTTGCCAATCCGAGCGGCGCTGAAGGCTCTGACGCTGGTCCGGTTGGAGGGGGACCGGTTGGAAACGCTCAAAACGGTCCCGTTCCGCGGATAAGACGCAGGCGCCGCGCTCGTGACTGATCGCGGCGCCGGGCTTTTACCCCTCGCCAAACACCCGGGCAAAGATCGTGTCGACATGTTTGGTGTGATAGCCAAGGTCGAACTTTTCGTTGATCTCGTCCTCGGACAGCGCCGCGCGGACCTCTTCGTCGGCCAGAAGCTCTTCGCGGAAATCGGTGCGATGGTCCCAGACCTTCATCGCGTTGCGCTGCACGAGGCGGTAGGCATCCTCGCGGCTGACACCGGCCTGCGTCAGGGCCAGAAGCACGCGTTGGGACATCACGAGGCCGGGAAACTTGTTCATGTTGTCGAGCATGTTCTGCGGGTAGACCAGCAGCTTGTCGATCACGCC
>JAHDCH010000255.1 GCA_020629995.1 Pseudaestuariivita sp.
CGGAAATTGATCTGCGGCAGATCCTCTCCCCTCGCTCGGCAATGGCCCGTGCACGCGCCATCGGTGCGCGCAAAACCCAGCTTTTCCAGAACCCGGACCGATCCGGGATTGCCCGCGAACACACAGGCGCTTATCTCGCTGCGGCCAGGCTCGCGGGCGAAACAGGCCGCAACCGCCAGCCGCGCGGCGCGGCTCATGATCCCCTGCCCCCAGGCCGGGCGCGCCACCCAATAGCCAAGGCGCCCATCGGTGCAGGACACGATACCGACGCAAGCCCCCTTCCAGTCGATCACCGCATGGCCGGGCCATTTCGACGTGCCATCGTCATGGGTCAGCCTGAGATCGGCATGGGTAAAGGGATGCGGCACCACGGCGGTCCATTTCGACACTTCAAAATCGTTCAGACCGCTGACGATGGCATCCGCATCGCCGGGACGTGCGGGGCGCAAAGTCACTTCGCCATCTTGCAAAACATCGGGGTCTTGATGGGTCATCCTGCCCACCTCGCGTCATCACAAATACAAAAAGGGACCGGCGGTTGCGCCGATCCCTTTTCAAAGAAAACCTATATCCAGGTTCGGCTTATTCGGCAGCCTCGGCCACCGGGAGCACGGAAATAAAGGTTCGGCCCTTGAAGCCCTTGCGGAACGTGACCGCGCCTTCTTCGGTGGCAAAAATCGTGTGATCCTTGCCCTGGCCCACGCCCTCGCCCGGCCAGAACTTGTTGCCGCGCTGACGCACGATGATGTTGCCGGGGATCGCGTGCTGACCACCGTACAGTTTCACGCCAAGGCGACGACCAGCTGAGTCGCGCCCGTTCCGGGATGAACCGCCTGCTTTCTTGTGTGCCATGGGTCGTTACTCCGCTTCTTTGGCGAACTCGGCCGCCTGTTCAATCCAGTTGTCGCGCTCGATCCGGCCTTTGAACGACAGACGGTCGTCCATGTAGGCGATCTCTTCGGCGCCCCAGGCTGCGATCTGGTCAAAGTGGAAGACGCCGTTTTCGTGCAGCAGGCCTTCCAGTTTGGGACCAACGCCCGAGATTTTCTTGAGGTCGTCCGCCTTGCCGCCGCGTGCTTCGGTCAGCAGGTTGGCGGGCTTGGTGCCCTCTTCCGCCGGTGCGGCGGCGGGCGCCTCTGCCTTGGGAGCGGCGGCTTTCTTTTCGGCCTTGGGCTTTTCAGCCTTGGGCGCGGCGGCTTTCTTGGCGGGCTTGGCTGCCGCAGCGGCGGCCACGGCCACACCAGCGACCGACCCTGCGCCAATCGCGGCCTTCACGCCGGTCTTGTCGCCGCCCGATGCGAGGATCTCGGTGATCCGCACCATGGTCAGCTGCTGGCGGTGGCCCTTGGTGCGCTGCGACGAGTGCTTGCGGCGACGCTTGACGAAGTGAATGACCTTGTCACCCTTCACCTGGTCCACAACCTCGGCCTGCACGGCGGCACCCGCCACGACGGGCGTGCCCACGGTGACCTTGTCACCGCCCAGCATCAGAATTTCGTTGAACTGCACGGTTTCACCCGCGTCTGCGGCCAGCTTTTCGATCTGCAGCGTGTCACCGGATTGGACCCGGTACTGCTTGCCGCCGGTCTTCATGACTGCGAACATTGCGCATTCCTTTGTTCCCGCGTCCTGTGGCCCCCGGACACCTGCCGGGCGTTGTGGCTGATCGCCGCCTCGAACCGCGCGCCCCCCTGGGGGCAGAGTTACGAATAAAAGCAGGCGGGATTCGCAATCCCGCCCGGTGCGCGGGGTCTACGTGCCGCGCACCTTGCTGTCAAGCCGCCGCTCGGCCCCCTGCCCCGCTAGCGCATCAGCCGGAATGTAACATCGTACGACCCGCCGTCCGAGCCGAGGAACGACCGTGTCACCCGGCTTCCCACACCCGAAAATTCGCTGATCTCGAGGAAATCGGGCGCATTGTCCGTGTTCATCTCGATCGCGGCATTGTCGATCAGGATATAAGGATTGACCGTGGTGTTGCACTGGATGATCCCGCCGCCGGGCCGGAACGTCTTTTGCTTGATCGCCTGGTCCGATGCAAAGGGATTACTGGGCGGGCTGTCACCGCTGTAGGTGTCCTGCATCTGAAAGCCCTTCCAGACGGCAAAGTTGTACCAGGTTGGATCGGGGATGTCCGTCGCGCTGGTCTTGTCGATCTGGTACTGGATGTTGATGTCGTCGTATTCGTCCTGACGCTGACCGTTGCAGGTGATCCACTCGATCATGATGGCGTGGTCGTAATCGCCGGTCTGATAGGTTGGGTTGTCGCATTTGTGCCCCGCGAAAAAGACCAGCTCGACATCCTCGAACCCGTCATCGATCCCGGCCCCGTCCCCGATGAACAGAACCTTGACGAATTGCCAGCGGTCGCTGCCCTCGGCCTCGCCAAAATCATCCACGTCGTCCTCGGCAATGAACACGGCAACGTCCACGCCTTCCACGTCCACAAAGCTTGCATCCGCCCCGACGTAGACCCCGCCGATATCAGCCGTGTTCTGGAACCACACACCAAAGGCCAGATCGCCGTCCACGCCCGCCTCGGCCCCGTCTGCAAACCCGGTGCCGACATAACAGGCGCAGCTGTCCGAAAAATCGCTGGGCTTGAGATCGCTGAGATCGGCCGCCATGCCGAAACAGCCATAGAGCCCGACAAAAACCTCGGCCTGCGCCATCACCCCAAGCGAGATCGCCTTGACCGCGTGCAGCCTCTGCAACGTGGTGATCACATCGTCGAAGGTCCCGCTTTCGATGCCGCTCTTGGCGTCATCGGCGATGTCGCGGCAATCCGAGGTACTGTTGGCGTCCTTGCCGTCATGGCTGTCCTCCCACGCCTCGACCGCGCTGTTGATCGCCTTGATCAGCGAGCCGTCCAGCGACACGCCCGCCGGCGGGTCCTGCGGATCGGGGATTGTGGTGACGGAAAAGGTGATGTTGTAGACGGCGTTGTGATCCCCGATGATCGTGTAGACATAGCCCTCGCCATCCTCGATGTCGTCCGACACAAGGTAGAAGTTGCCCGTCATGTCGGCCTGATCGACAAAATCCGTCGGACCATCCAGATCCCAGAACCCCAGGTAAACGCTGCTGGAGAACTCAAAGACCGGCTGATCGCTGTCGCTGGACGTAAAGCTCAACGTGTCCCCTGTCTTCAGATGCCAGTCATTGACGACCTTGACGCGCTTGGGCGCGCCGCCGTCGGACTGGCCCAGGATGATCACATCATCCGAGCCGGGGTTGGAAATGGTATGTTCACAGTCGATTTCGGTAATGGTGACAACGCGCACAGGCAAACCTCATTGGCAAAAACCGCAGCAGGCTTTAGGCGAGCGTGATTGTCAAGAACAACCTAAGATTGTTGCTAGAGGTCCTGCACCTGCATCTCGCGCCCTAGTGCAAGGCCCAGCGCGTACGAGATATCGGCATACATCACGTCAAAGCTGGCAAACAGCGCCCGGTTCAGCGCTTCGCCCGCCTCGGTCCCGGACAGCCGGATGTATTCGTCCAGCACCTTGTCCTCGACCGGTTTGTAGGCCAGCAGCAGAAATCCATAGACCCATTCCCGGGTGTCCGTGCGCGTTTCAGCCTCTTGTTCCCACACGTCGCGCAGGATGTCTTCGTCGCCCAGCTCTGCGCCTCCGGCGTCCACCAGCCCACGATAAAACTGGAACTGCGCATTCAGCGCACCGACGACATTGGCATCCACCAGGTCATTGACCGCGACAAAGGCGTCGATCTGCTTCAGCCTGTCCGACCGCGGGTCCGCGTCAACCTCGCGGAACGCATCCTTGGCGGCATCCTCGACCGCCTCGTCGGTCATCGCCTCGCGCGCGGACAGCTCAAGTATGATCAGCTCGCGCCCCGCGTCGGTTGAGAAAAACTCGATCAGCGGGCCGACGTCCGTATCGCCGATTTCTTCCACGAACCGGGCGCGCACCTGTTCGGTCATCCGGTCGGTGTCGTAGATGCGGCTGATGGTTGCATCCCAGCCTTGCGAGCCGCCGCCCGGCAGGCTGCTGCCGCGCAGCTCGGCGCCATAGGCAATCCCTTCGGCGCGCATGATGTCGATGACCCCGCCGATGTCCATCACATCGAGCAGCACTTCGGCGTCGCTGGACTGAGCCATCGCCCCCAGGGGTGCCAGGGCAAGAGTGGCGGTGACAATCAGGCTGCGCAGCATGGCGGGGGCCTCCGGTTCGGGATCGGTTGCATATCAGGTAGAGGCCTGGCCGCGAAATTCCAAGCACCCTGTGGAACGGCCGCGCGATTTCGGTCTTGCAGGCGCGGAACACCGCCGTTAAACGGGCGCCACCAAGACCCCCGCGGAGAGGTGCCGGAGTGGTCGAACGGGGCGGTCTCGAAAACCGTTGTGGGTGCAAGCCCACCCAGGGTTCGAATCCCTGTCTCTCCGCCA
>JAHDCH010000256.1:0-1491 GCA_020629995.1 Pseudaestuariivita sp.
TTGGTGGTCAGCGTGCCGGCGGGGATGCCGGCGTCCATCAGCGCGTTGGCGGCGGGCATGATCGCGTCCCAGACCTCGGCCTTGCCGGGCTGGCCCAGGTGGCCCAGATCGGCGGCGATGTCGGCCGGGCCAAAGAAGATGCCGTCGACGCCTTCGAGGCTGCCCATCTCGACGGCCAGGTCCATCGCCGCCTGCGTCTCGACCTGCAGGATCAGCACGAATTCCTCCTCGCAGCGTTCAAGGTAATCGGTGACGCGGCCGTATTTGGTGATGCGGGTCGTGCCGCCAAAGCCGCGCACGCCATTGGGCGGATAACGGGTGGCGGCAACGGCGGCGCGGGCCTCCTCCATCGTCTGGACATAGGGGATCACGATGCCCTGCGCGCCCGAATCCATCACGCGCTTGATCATCACGCTGTCGTTCCACGGCACCCGCACCAGCGCGGGGATGCCCTCGGCCTCGAGCACGTTCAGCTGCTGCACCGTGGTGGCCAGATCGCCGGGCGTATGCTCCATGTCGACAACGCACCAGTCATAGCCAGCGCTGGCGTGGCAGGCGGTGGCAAAGGGCGAATTGATCGAAGCCCACATGCCCACGGTTTTCTGACGCGCGGCCAGAGCGTGCTTGAAGGCGTTGCGGGGCAGTTTCATGGGGTCATCCTTTCAGGTCTTCGCGGATCATGTCCGCGGCTTTCTCGGCAATCATCACCACAGGCGAGGCCGTATTGCCAGACGTGATCGCAGGCATGATGCCCGCGTCCACCACCCTCAGGCCGGCGCACTGGTGCACGCGCAGGCGGTCATCGACGACGGCGCGCGGGTGGCTGCCCATTGCCGTGGTGCCGACGGGGTGAAAGATGGTGGTGGCGATGTCGCCCACCGCACGGGTGATCTCTGCGTCCTCGGTGATCTGAGGCCCGGGCAGGCGTTCGCGCGGAGTATAAGGCGCCATGGCACGGGTCGCCATCAGGGCGCGCGCCTGCCTTACCGACAGGGCCGCGATCTGCCGGTCGGCCTCGGCGCTGAGGTAATTCAGCCGGATGTCGGGCTGCGCGGCCAGATCGGTGCTGGCGATATGGCAGGTGCCCCGGCTTTCGGGGCGCAGGTTGCAGACGGACACGGTGATACCGGGGAAATCGTGCAAAGGCCCGCCGAGGCGGTCACAGCTAAGCGGCTGGACGTGGTATTCCAGATCGGGCGTCGCCTTGGCCGCGCTTGACCGCGTGAACAGGCCAAACTGGCTGGGCGCCATGGCCAAAGGCCCCGACCGGCGCAGCGCGTATTCGGCGGCCATGCGCGCCTTGCCGGTCCAGGAATTGGCCAGCTGGTTCAGCGTGACGGTGTTCGACACTTCGAACACGGTTCGGATTTGCAGATGGTCCTGCAGGTTTTCGCCCACACCGGGCAGGTCCACGCGCGGCGTGATCCCCAGACGGCGCAGGCGCGCGGGTTGGCCGATCCCCGACAGCTCGAGCAGCTTGGGCGAGTTGAT
>JAHDCH010000256.1:1591-4405 GCA_020629995.1 Pseudaestuariivita sp.
CCGCGCGCGACGGCATCAAGGATGTCCCAGTGCAGCCGCTGCTTTTGCACCTTCCACGCACCGCCGGTGCCGTGATCCGGGCCGCCCGCGTGGTGATCTTCGGAGCGCAGGAAATAGGGCAGCACATCGTCCCACCCCCAGCCGATATTGCCCATCTGCCGCCAGCCGTCGTAATCGGCCGCCTGGCCGCGCAGATAGAGCATCCCGTTGATCGACGAACATCCGCCCAACACCTTGCCGCGCGGATAGGGCAGGGCGCGGCCGTTCAGCCCCGGCTCGGGCGCGGTGCGCATCATCCAGTCGGTGCGCGGGTTGCCCATGGTGAACAGATAGCCGACCGGGATCGGCACCCAGAAGGTGCGGTCGTGCTTGCCCGCCTCCAGAAGGGTCACGCGGGTGCGGCCATCCGCCGTCAACCTATTGGCCAGAACGCAGCCGGCGGTGCCCGCGCCGACGATGACGATATCGGTCTCGTCCGTCACCAGGCGCTGCGGGGCACGATGGCGCCGTGGTGCTGGATGACCCGCGACGCGCAGGTGTGGCCGGCGCGCAAGGCGTCCTCTTCGCTGCTGCCGGCCAGCAGCGTGCCAAGGAACGCGCCGTTAAAGCTGTCGCCCGCCGAGGTGGTGTCGACCACTTTCGCGACCGGCGGCAAGGCTGGCGCGGCCCCTGTGGCAAGGCCCAGCGGGCCTTCGGCCCCGCGTTTCAATGCGCCCGCGGCAAACCCCGCGGCGCGGAACTGTGCCGCGATGGCAGAGGCGTCGGCGCCCGGGCGCAGGGCCATTTCGTCATCGACCGAGGGCAGGGCGATGTCGGTCTGCGCCCACATCTGCTCCATCGCGGCCAGCGCGGCCTCGGGGCCGGACCACAGCGCGGGGCGGTAGTTGCTGTCAAAGGCGACGCGCCCGCCGCCCGCGCGGAACCGGGCCAGAAAATCGAACATCCGCGCGCGTGATGCTTCGCTGAGGATGGCCAGCGTGATGCCCGACAGTGCGATCACATCCGCGCCGGCAAAGGCGGACTCGGTCGCCGCAGTCTCGAACAGGGTGCGCGCCGCCGACTGGCCGCGCCAATAGTGGAACGACCGCTCGCCCGCGTCGTCCAGCGTGATCGCATAGAGACCGGGCAGGCGGGTGTCGTGGCTCAGGATATGGCTGGCGTCTACCTCTTCGGCCTCGATCGCGGCCCGGATCCGGGCCGAGAAGGGATCGTGCCCCAGGCATGTGACATAGCGCACGCTGTGCTCGGGGCCGAGCGTGCGGCGCAGGTAGACCGCCCAGTTGAACGTGTCTCCGGCCACGCCGATCTGCGCGGGTGCATCCTGTGGTGCGCTCAGCTCGACCATCACTTCGCCCAGGCAGGCAATCGTCAGACCCATCCTGCGTCCTCCAGTCCTTTTTGTACTTCGTCCGCGGTGGGCATTGCCGCCGCGGCGCCATGCCGGGTGATCGAGATGCCGGCGGTGATGATGCCGCGCCGCGCCGCGCGTTCGGCGCTGTCACCGCGCGCCAGGCCCACGGCAAAGCCCGCGTTGAACGCATCGCCCGCGCCGGTCGTGTCCACCACGGCCCCTGCAGCGCGGGCAGGCAGGATGCCGTGGCCGTCAAGGAACACGCCCCGCGCGCCCAGCGTGATCAGCGGGCAGCGCACACCGCGCGCCTTCAGCGCCTCGGCAGCGCGGGCGATCGAGGCGTCGTCTTGTGGCAAAATGCCGGTGATGTCCTGCGTTTCGGTCTCGTTCGGGGTGATGTAGTCGCACAGGGCCAGCATATCGTCATCAAGCGCCTGACCCGGCGCGGGGTTCAGCAAGGTGGCAACGCCCGCCGCCCGGGCCATGGCCAGACCGGCGCGGGCCGCGTCCAGCGGTTGTTCAAGCTGAGTGATGAACACGGCGGCACCTTCGATTACGGCGCGATTGGCGTCGATGTCGGCAGGTCCCAGGTCGGATGCTGCGCCGGGGGCGACAATGATCGCGTTGTCGCCTGTGGCCGCATCGACAAAGATCTGTGCGGCGCCTGTATAGCTGTCGGGATCCTGCGTGACATGCGGCGTCACGCCGGCCCGCGCCCAGACCCCAAGCGCCATGTCGGCAAAGGTGTCGCGCCCCAGCCGGGTGATCATGTCGACACCCGCGCCTTGCAGCCCCGCGGCCACCGCCTGGTTCGACCCCTTGCCGCCCGGTCCCAGCTGAAAGCCGGTGCCCAGCAGCGTCTCTCCGATCCTTGGCATCCGTTCGGCGCGGAACACCGCATCCGCCACGAACACGCCCAGCACGGCAATCCGGCCCATCATCCCCTCCGTTGTGGTTCGGGGCGACCATGGGCAAGGGGCGCGGGATTGGCAAGCAACTGGTATACAAGGATCGGTGCGCTATGCTGTGATCCGGCCCCCGCATCAGCGCCGCCCAAAGGAGAAGACCATGCCCCTCAGCCTGCACCAGTTTGCCTATAACGACGACAATTACGGCGTGCTGCTGCACGATCCCGTCACGGGCGAGACGGCCTGCGTGGATGCGGGCGATGGCGACGCCGTTCTGGCCGCGCTGGACGACACAGGTTGGCGGCTGACGCAGCTGTGGATCACCCACCACCACTGGGACCACACGGATGGGCTGGCCGCGGTCAAGGCGGCGACCGGGGCCGAGGTGCTGGGCCCGGTTGAAAGGTCCAAGCCAATTGCCGGGCTGGACCGGCATCTGGACGGCGGAGACAGCTTTGCCTTTGCCGGGCGGCAAGTGCAGGTGCTGCACACGCCGGGGCACACAACCGACATGATCAACTTTTACCTGCCCGAAGACGGCGTTGTCTTTACCGG
>JAHDCH010000257.1 GCA_020629995.1 Pseudaestuariivita sp.
AAGACAGGCAAGGAGCAGGACATGCGCTGGATTTTCCGCATCATCGGGGCATTGGTCGTCGCAGGGGCGATTTTTGTGGCGGGGCTGTTCCTGGTGCCGAACGAGCAGGTGACACGCCTGCTGGAAAGCCAGATCGAGGCGGCCACGGGCCGTGAGGTCACGTTCGAGGGCGAGGTGCGGCCGTCGTTTTATCCCGACATCGGGCTGCGCACCGGGCCGGTGCGGATCGCCAATGCCGCGTGGTCGGACGGAGGGCCGATCCTCGAGGCGGAGGGGCTGAATGTGGCGCTGGATCTGACGGGGCTGCTGTCGGGCGATCTGTTGATCGGGGACATCACAGCGATTGCGCCGCGCCTGCTGCTGGAAACCAATTCCGAGGGCGAGGTGAACTGGGACATGTTCGCAGGCTCGGGCGAGGCGCGCGGCGCGGCGCTGGACGATCCCGCGCCGGTGGCCGAAGACGCCCCCAAACGCCGGATCAGCCTGGAGAACCTGTCGCTGACCGACGCGGCGATCCGGTTTGTGGACCGGCGCAGCGGCGAGAATGTCGCGATTTCGAACATCGATGTGGACGTGAAGGCGCCCGATCTTGAGGGGCCGGCGGACTTTGCCATCACCTATCGCCGCGCGGGCACACCGATTGAGCTGAGCGGGCGCATCGCGCAGACGCAGAGCTTTCTGGATGGGGCCGCAACCGGGGTGACGGCGGTGATGACGGCGGCGGGTTCGCGCGTGTCGTTTGACGGGCGCGCGGCGCTGGATGGCAGCGCTGCGGGCCGGGTGACGGCCAATATCGCGCAGACAGCGCGGCTGCTGGCAGCGCTGGGCCTGCCGGGGGCCGAATTGCCCAAGGGCTTTGGCCGGTCGGGCAACGTGTCGGCCAATCTTGAATACGGGGCCAACAACGTGGTGCGTCTCGCTGGGCTGGACGCCGATCTGGAGGGCAATTCGTTCAAGGGTGATCTGACAGTGGCCTTTGCTGGAGCGCGGCCAAAGGTCACGGGCGCCATCGCAGCCTCGGCGCTGGATTTCAGCGCCTTTGGCGGCGCGGGCGGAGGCAGCGCGCAGAGCGGCTGGTCGAAGGCGGCGATTGACGCGTCGGCGCTGGGGGCGGTGGATGCCGAGGTCGCGCTGTCGACACCGGCGGTGGTGTTTGGCGACATCCGCCTGACCAACGTGGCCGCCAGCGCGGTGATCGACCGGGCGCGGGGTGTGCTGACGCTGACCCGGGCCGCGGGCTATGGCGGGGGGCTGAGCGGGACATTTGTGGCCAACAACCGGGACGGCCTGTCGGTGCGCGCGGACATGCAGGCGCAGGGCGTGCAGATGCAGCAGCTGCTGAGCGCGCTGATGGGGTACGAGCGGATTGCGGGCACAGGCGACGCGCGGCTGTCGGTGCTGGGCGTGGGTCAGTCGGTGGATGCGATCATGCGCTCGCTTGACGGCGACGGGTCGGTGGCGATCCGGCAGGGCGAGATCTTTGGTCTGACACTGGGGCAGTTGTTCCTCAATCAGGGCCAGCAGGGTGGATCGACCATATTCAACGATCTGGCGGGCACGTTTCGCATCCAGAACGGGGTGCTGCGCAATGATGACCTGCGCGCGCAGTTGCAGAGCTTTGGCGCCCGGGGCGCGGGCAAGATCGACCTGGGCGGGCAGAGCATAGATTACCGCGTGACGCCGGTGCTGCCCAAGACGCAGGACGGCCGCGAGGTGGTTTTCCCGGTGACGATCAAGGGGCCGTGGTCGGGCCCGAAGATCGGCGTTGACCTGGAGGCGGCAATCAAGGGCACCTTCGAGGCAGAGATCGAGAAGGAAAAGGAAAAGGTCCGCGAGCGCGTGGAAAAAGAGGTCGAGAAGGTCGAGGAGCGCGTGCGCGAGCGCGTCGAGGAAGAGCTGGGCGTGACGCAGCAAGAGGGCGAGTCGGTCGAGGATGCGCTGAGGCGCAAGGCCGAGGAAGAGGCGCGCAAGGCGTTGGGCCGCCTGCTGGGCGGCAACTGAGCCGGACCTGATCCAAAGGAAAAGGCCGCCCCGGGGGGACGGCCTTTGCTGTATTCTGGTGCCAGGTGGCGGGCCGAAGACTGGTCAGCGGCGGCGGTCACGCCGTGCGGACAGCGGTTGGAACGCGACGCCCACATGCGCCTCGCAATAGGGTTTGCCGGCTTTGACGGGCAGGCCGCAGAACCAGAAATCTTCGGTTGCGGGGTCGCCGACGGGCCATTTGCAGGTCCGCTCGGTCAGCTCCATCAAGGACAGCTTTTTGGCTTTCTTTTCGACCTCGTTGACCTTGGCGAGGGCCTCGGGGCTGATTTCGTTGGCCGACGGCTGAGGGGGCAGGGGCTGGCCTGCCGGGATGATCTTGTTCCGCGCGGGCACCGGAGGGGGCTTGGCGCTTTCGGTCTTGGGTTCGGGCGCGGGTGCCGGACTGGGGGCGGCCGCGGCGGGTTTGGGTTTGGGGTCCGGCTTGGGTTCGGCCTTGCCGGCGGCGGCGGCGCCGGGCGCGGTGCGGTTCGACAGGCCAAGGCGGTGCACCTTGCCGATCACCGCGTTGCGGGTCACGCCGCCGAGTTCCTTGGCAATCTGGCTGGCGGATTGCCCCTCGCCCCACATTTTCTTCAGCAGTTCGACGCGCTCATCGGTCCAGGACATATCGCACCATCTTTCATATGAAAGAGCGGCTGCGCCGGGCGCGCGCCGCTCGTCAAAGGTCAGCTATCCATTCTAGGCATTCCGGGGGGAGTTACAAGGTGCGCGCGGCCTTTGCCTCGCGCCAGGCCAAGAGCAGCCCGCCAGCAAGGATCACGGTGATCCCGGTGATCGAGATGGCATCGGGCCAGACGGAAAAGAGCAACACGTCGTACAGCGCGGCAAAGATCAGGGTGGCATACCAGAAGGGCGAAACAAAAGAAGCATCGGCCCGCGCCACGGCCTGGGTAAAGCAGGCCTGCGCCGACACCATCAAAACCCCGATCCCGGCCAGCGCGGCCCATTGAAGGCCCGAGGGCGCGGTCCAGACAAAGCTGGCCGCGACGGCAGCGCAGGTGGTGCCGATCACGTTGTTGGTCACCAGGATCTTAGGCGCCGAATTGTCACGTGAAAGCCGTTTGATGCAGGCCAGTTCGCACCCCAGGGCCAGGGCCGCCCCAAGGGCAAACACTGCGCCGGGGTGGATGGCCGCCGACGACGGGCGCAGCAGGATCATCGCCCCGGTCAAGGCGATGCCGGCGGCGATCCAGCGCCACGGCCCGGTGCGTTCGCGCAGGAACAGCACGGCGGCGATCATCCCGATCACAGGGTTGAGAAAGCTGATCGCGGTGGCATCGGCCAGAGGGATCATGGCGGATGCGGCAAACATCAGCGTCACGCCGGCAAAGCCGAGGCCCGAGCGCAGAGCATGCAAGGGCAGGCCAACAGGGCGGAGGCGAGGGCGCAGCACGGCGCAGGCGCACATCAGAGCCAGCAGAGCAAAGGCGAACCGGCCAAGGCTGATCTGGAAGGGATGCAGCGCAGGGCCGAGGCTGCCGGTGCCAAGCGCCTTGGCCAGCAGGGTGGTGCCCGCAACAAGCGCAGAGGCGGTCAGCGTCAGAAGCGCCGCGGCAAAGGGCGCAGGAGCGGCGCGCATGCGGCGCGGCTCAGGTGCTGCGCGCGGGGATCAGCTGTTGCACGATCCCGGCGAGCAGGAGGTAGATCGAGGTCACGATCAGCCCCCAGAGCGCCCAGCTTTCGGGGTGAAACTGAACCCAGGCGGCCCAGGCGGCAAACAGCACCCAGGCCAGGGCAATCGGCAGCGACAGGGGTCGCCAGCGCTCGGTGCGGACGGGGTGGATGAATTTGAGCGGAAGGAACATCGCAACGGCGAGAGCGGCGACGATGCCGAGGGTGATCCAGAAATTCGGCTGGGTCGCGAACAGGACCAGCACGACCATGTTCCAGCAGGCGGGAAAGCCGGAAAAGGAATTGTCGCGGGTCTTCATTCCGGTGTCGGCAAAATACAGAACCGAAACAAAGGTGATGAGGATGATCGCGATCCACCCGGTCCATCCCGGCAGAAGGCCCGAGCTGAAGAGCGCATAGGCGGGGATAAAGGTGTAGGTCAGGTAGTCGATGATCATGTCCAGAAGGTTGCCATCGAACCGGGGCGCGTTGGTTTTCACATCCGCCGCGCGGGCCATCGGGCCATCGAACCCATCCACGATAAAGGCCACAACCAGCCACAGGAACATCACGTCCCATTTGCCTTGAGTGGCCGACAGCATGGCCAGCATCGCAAAGACGGCACCGGTGGCGGTGAACCAGTGGACGGCAAGGGCACGGATCTGAGGTGTCATCCGACCGTCATGGCGGAATGGCGGCGGGGTTTCAACCTCTGGTCGCGAAAACGCGC
>JAHDCH010000258.1 GCA_020629995.1 Pseudaestuariivita sp.
AGGCGGCATGCGCGCGGTCCTCGGGCAGGATCGGCCTCCGGCAGGCGTGGCACAGCGCGTGCGGCCCTTCTTCCAGACCATGCCCCACCGACACACGCCCATCAAAGACGAAACAGCTCCCCTCCCACGCCGACTCCGCCTGCGGCACCTCTTCGAGGTATTTCAGAATGCCGCCTTTCAGATGGTACACATCCTCGACCCCCTGCCCGATCAGGTAGTTGGTCGACTTTTCGCAGCGGATGCCGCCTGTGCAGAACATGGCGATCCGCTTGCCTTCGAACCTGTGCTTGTTCTTGGCCCACCAGGCGGGAAATTCGCCAAAGCTGCGGGTCTGGGGATCAACCGCCCCGGCAAAGGTGCCGATGGCAACCTCGTAATCGTTGCGCGTGTCGATCACCGCCACATCCGGCGCGGCGATCAGAGCGTTCCAGTCACCGGGCGCGACATAGGTGCCCACGCGTTCGGCCGGGCGCACATCCGGCTGGCCCATCGTGACGATCTCGCGTTTCAGGCGCACTTTCATCTTGCGAAAGGGCTGGGCCTGCGCGGTGCTTTCCTTCCAGTCCAGCCCGGCGCACCCCGGCAGGGTACGGATGTGCGCCAGCGCCGCATCCAGACCAGCCCTAGGCCCCGCGATCGTCCCGTTGATCCCCTCGGGCGCCAGCAGCAGCGTGCCGGTCACGCCGCCTTGGGCGCAAACCGCCTCCAGCGCCGGTTTCAACGCTGCGGGATCGTCAAAGGACGTAAAGTGGTACAATGCGGCGATGTGGAACATGTCCGGGCACATAATCCCGGCTGCCGCGTCCCGCAAGCGCCGCTTGACCCCCGCGCGCCCCTGCGCGACATCTCACACCCAGACCCAACCCGCCAGATTCAGCCCGAGACCAGAACCATGCACGACACCGCCCTGATCATCATCGATGTCCAGAACGATTTCTGCCCCGGAGGCGCTCTTGCCGTTGCGGGAGGGGACGAGGTTGTGCCCCTGATCAACGCGATGCAGGGAGACTTTGCCGCCCGCGTCCTGACGCAGGACTGGCACCCGGCCGATCACGCGTCCTTCGCCTCTCAGCACCCCGGGCTTGCGCCCTTTGCCGCAACCGAGATGGCCTATGGCACGCAGGTCCTCTGGCCGGATCATTGCATTCAGGGCAGCCCCGGCGCCGCGTTTCACGCAGACCTGTCCACGACAGGCGCCGATCTGGTGATCCGCAAGGGATTCCGCCGCGGCATCGACAGCTATTCGGCCTTTTTCGAGAACGACAAGACCACGCCGACAGGGCTCGAGGGGTATCTGCGCACACGGGGTCTGACCCGGCTGACACTGGTCGGGCTGGCGACCGATTTCTGCGTGGCCTACTCCGCGCTGGATGCGGCACGGCTGGGGTTCGACACAACGGTGCACCTGCCCGCCTGCCGCGCCATCGACATGGACGGGTCTCTGGCGGCGGCGCTGGACCAGATGCGTGCTGCCGGCGTGACGCTGGTGTCGTGACAGCGGCGTTGTCTGCTTCTTAAGACCTCTGCTCTATCGCTGGGCCAGCTTGCAAGGATGCACTGGCCCATGATCCCGACCGGCCGCGCCACTGCGGCGCAGGATACACCTTCTTCGGACGCGCCCCTGGCCGCGTTTGACGACGCCAACAGCGCGACGGGCCTGATGCGCCGGTACGCGGCGGGGCGCGTATCGCATTTTCTGTCGCGGCAGATCCTCACGCTCAGCGGCACCGCTTCGCTGATGCTGATCGCCTCGCCTCTGGTGGGGCTGATCGCCGTCACCCTGGCACTGGTGGGTGAGCTGACCGATTGCGCCCTGCTGCGCCGCCTGCCCCGCCGGCTCGACGCCGGGGCCGATCCTGCGCGGCTGCGCGTTCTGACGACCGCAACCGCTGCGTTTCAGGCGCTGACCATTGCCGCCTGTGTGGCCGTGGCCTGGTTCAGCGCCCCACCCGGGCAGGCGGCCTTTTTCTGCATCGCCTACCTCAGCGGTGCCGCCCTGAACGCGGGCATCGTTCTGCCCTTTCACCCTCAGGCCGCCGCTGCGCGGCTCGGCATCTATGGCGTGACCGGATTTGCGCTCTACGCCTATGATCTGGCTACGGCAGCAGCTCTTTTGCCCCGCCACGGCTATGATCTGATGGCTCTGTTGATCATGGCGTACCTGGTGAACGTGTTTGTGGCCTTCGTCGTGTCGTCGCACCGGCGCAACCATGACCGTAGCCGCGAAATGCTCGTGCAACAGGTCCAACTGGCTGACACCTCGGCGTCGCTGGCGCGCCGGGATGCCGAAGCCAAACGCCTTTCGCTGGTCGCGCGCACCGCCCGCGACAGCGTGATCCTGACCGATGGCGACGGGCGGATCACTTGGGTGAACGAAGCGTTCACCGACATCACCGGCTATTCCCTGGACGATGCCTTTGGCCAGCATCCCGGCGACCTGCTGAACGGACCAGACACCGACAAGACGACAATCGCCTACATCGCGCGTCGCATCAGCGCCGGCAAATCCCTGCGGGCCGAAGTGCTGAACTACACCAAATCAGGCCAGAAAATCTGGGTTGAAACGCATATCGTCCCCGTTCCGGCCAAGGACGGCGAAGACCATGTCACCATTTCGGTCGAACGGGACATCACCCGCGCCAAACGCGACGCCGAACGCCTGGCCGAAGCCACGCGCAGCGCCCATGCCGCCAACCGCGCAAAATCCGAATTCCTCGCCACGATGAGCCACGAAATCCGCACGCCCATGAATGGCGTTCTGGGCATGGCGGAACTTCTGGCCGAAACCGACCTGAACACAGACCAGCGGCTCTATGCCCGAACGATCAAATCCTCGGCGACCGCGCTGCTGACAATCATCAACGACATCCTCGACCTGTCGCGCCTCGAAGCCGGCCGGATGACCGTTGATCCTGCGCCCGTCGCCCTTGCGCCCTGCCTCGAAGAGGTCATGGCGATCTTGTCCCCGCAGGCCGAAAAGAAAGGGCTGACGCTTGCGCTGGACATGGGGCCGAACCTGCCCGAGGCCGGCGTGACCGATGGCGGACGGCTGCGCCAGATCGTCACCAACCTGGTGGGCAACGCCGTCAAGTTCACCGAACAGGGCGGCGTTACCCTGCGGGCACGCAACGCCGATCCCGGCAACCTGCGGATCGAGGTCGAAGACACCGGTATCGGCATCGCCGGAGACAAGCTGGCCACGGTGTTCGAAAGCTTTTCGCAGGAAGACGGCAGCATCACGCGCCGGTTCGGAGGCACCGGTCTGGGGCTGACCATCTCGCGCCAGTTCGCGCAGCTGTTGGGCGGCGATATCACCGTCACCTCGGATCCCGGCCATGGCAGCTGCTTTGCCCTGACCATCGCATTCCCGCCCTGTGCCGCGCCCGTCGCCGAGCCTGACATTCTGCCCTCTGCCCTGCCTGGCCCTGCCCTGGACACCGCGCCCGAAGTTCTGGTGGCCGAAGACAACCGCACGAACCGCCTGTTGATCGAACGGTATCTGAGGGATGCGCCGTGCCGCCTGCGCTTTGCCGAGGACGGCGCCAAGGCAGTGGAATCGGTGCGCCGCGCCCCTCCGGACCTGATCTTTATGGACATGTCGATGCCGCACATGAACGGGCTGGAGGCCACGCGCGCGATCCGCGCCACGTCGCTGGATCGGCAGCCTGTCATCGTCGCGCTAACGGCCAACGCGTTCGACGACGACCGCGCCGCCTGCATTGATGCGGGCATGGACGATTTTCTGACCAAACCGATCCGCAAGGCGGACCTTGTCGCCCGGATCGCCGCCCTGCCGCCGCCGGACGCGGCGCATCCCGAATAGGGCTTTGCCCCCGCGCCTTGGCTGTCGTACACCATCCGGGCTGACATGCCTGGGAGGGGGCCCATGGTCGACATCGCAACCCGCGTCTGGAACCACAAATGGAAGATCGACCCGATCGTCCGGTCCCTGATCGACACGGATTTCTACAAGCTGCTGATGTGTCAGTCGGTCTTCCGCAACAAGCCCGACACCCGCGTCACCTTTTCGCTGATCAACCGGTCCAAACATGTGCCCCTGGCCGATCTGATCGACGAAGGCGAGCTGCGCGAACAGCTGGATCACATCCGGTCGCTGTCGCTGGCGCGCGGCGAAAGTACCTGGCTGCGCGGCAACACGTTCTACGGCAAGCGCCAGATGTTCCGCCCCGACTTTATGGAGTGGTTCGAGACTCTCCGCCTGCCCCCCTATCACCTCGAGCGGGTCGGCGATCAGTACGAGCTGACGTTTGAAGGCGCCTGGCCCGAGGTGATGCTGTGGGAAATCCCGGCCCTTTCGGTGCTGATGGAGCTGCGCAGCCGCGCCGTTCTGGGCACGATGGGCAAGTT
>JAHDCH010000259.1 GCA_020629995.1 Pseudaestuariivita sp.
GTTTGCCATGTCGCCCGTGCAACGGGCCGAGGCGCGCACCTATCTGACCATCCTGGCGCTGCTGTATGTCGCGCGTGATGTGCTGGCGCAGATTGGTGCCTATGACCGGTATTCCGACACGGTCCTGGTTGTGCTGAACGCACCCATCCTGGTTCTTGCGGGGCTGATCCTGTTCCGGGCCGGCATGCTTTTGCGTGCCGTGGGCCGACCTCCCACACCGACCGGTGAAAGCGACGAGCCCGAAGCGCAACCCGCCGCCATCAGTGAAGAACGCGCGCTGCGCAGCCGCACGATCAGCTTTGTCGCGCGGGCCGCTGCGGTGATCGGCGTGGTTGCGCCGCTTTTGGCGCTGATCGGCTATTTCACGGCGGCCGAGCGCCTGATCTATCCCGCAATCCTGACCATTGGCCTGCTGGGTCTGTTGCTGGTTCTGCACACGCTGGTGCGTGCCACCTACCGCGCGTCGACCATGCGCGCGGATGCGGACAGCCTTGTGCCGATCCTGATCAACTTTGCGCTGACGGTCAGCAGCCTGCCGGTGCTGGCGCTGATCTGGGGCGCGCGGGTCGCCGATCTGACCGAGCTTTGGGCGCGGTTCCGGGCGGGCTTTCAGTTGGGCGAGACGCGGATTTCGCCCACGGATTTCCTGACCTTCGTGCTGATCTTTGCCATCGGCTATACGATCACGCGGGTGGCGCAGGGCGCGCTGCGCAGCTCGGTCCTGCCGCGCACCCGGATCGACACGGGCGGGCAGAACGCGATCATCTCTGGCCTTGGGTACCTGGGGATCTTTCTGGCGGCGATCCTCGCCTTCACAACCGCGGGCATCGACCTTAGCAGCCTTGCACTGGTGGCGGGTGCGCTGTCGGTGGGCATCGGCTTTGGTCTGCAGAACATCGTGTCGAACTTTATCTCGGGCATCATCCTTTTGATCGAACGGCCCGTGGCCGAGGGCGACTGGATCGAGGTCGGCAGCCACATGGGCATCGTCAAGGATATCTCGGTCCGCTCGACCCGGATCGAGACGTTTGACCGGACCGACGTGATCGTGCCCAACGCGGACCTGATCTCAAGCTCGGTCATCAACTGGACGCGGGGCAGCCAGGTGGGCCGGGTGATCGTGCCGGTGGGTGTTGCCTATGGAACCGACACACGCCGGGTCGAGCAGATCCTGCTGGAAATTGCGCGCGCGCATCCGATGGTTCTGCTGAACCCCGCGCCCGCGGCGGATTTCCTGGGCTTTGGTGCCGACGCTCTGGATTTCCGCATCCGGGCGATCATCCGCGACATCAACTGGCTGGTGGCCGTCAAGAACGACCTCAACCACGAGATTGCCAAAAGGTTTGTCGAGGAAGGGATCGAAATTCCTTTTGCGCAGCGCGACATCTGGATCCGCAACGCATCGGACTTGGCAGGGCTGTCGGAACCGGGCAAAACGCCCAAGCACCTCGAGGACGACGACGGCGGCGACGCCGGTCACCCGATCGAGGGAGGCACCAGCGGCGGCGAGGGGAGCTGAACCCAGATGACAGAGCTTTTGTTCCGGTCCGACACCTACCAGCGCGAGGCGGTCAGCCGGGTTACCGGCCACACGGCCGAAGGCGGAGTTCTGTGCGAAGGCAGCCTGTTCTACCCCACAGGTGGCGGTCAGCCCGGTGACAGCGGCACGCTGTCCTGGGACGGCGGCGGTCAGACGTTGCCCATCGCCACTGCGGTGAAGGTGCGCGACACAGGCGAGATTGCTCTTGTCCCCGGTGAGCCTGGCCGTTTGCCGCCCGTGGGCACCGAAGTCACTCAAACGCTGGATTGGGACCGCAGGCACCGCCACATGCGGGTCCATACCGCGCTGCACCTTTTGTCCGTGGTGATTCCATTGCCGGTGACCGGCGGGGCGATCTCGGCTGAAAAGGGCCGTCTGGATTTCGACATGCCCGAGATGACGCAGGACCGCGACGCGCTGCAAGAGCTGCTGACCGATCTGGTCGATCGCGATCTTCTGGTGACCGAAGACTGGATCACCGAAACCGATCTGGAACGTCAGCCCGAGCTGGTCAAGACCATGTCGGTGGCGCCGCCACGCGGGGCAGGGGCCGTGCGCCTGATCCGCATCGGCGAAGGTGACGAACAGGTTGATCTGCAGCCCTGCGGCGGCACGCATGTGGCCCGCACCGGCGAGATCGGAGCGCTGCGTCTGGGCAAGTTCGAGAAAAAGGGCCGTCAGAACCGCCGGGTATATCTGCACCTTGACGACTGACCTGATGCCTTGACGGGGGCGGGCGTCGGCTGACGAGCAGCCGACCTACACTCCTGACCTGCGGGTGAGCCCTAGCTGCGTGCCGCGCGCGCCAGCTCTTCGATCCCGGCCCAGTCCCCGGCGAGCACCTTGTCCTTGGGCGCGACCCAGCTGCCGCCGACGCAGACCACGTTGGGCAGCGACAGATAGTCTGCCTTGTTGCCCGGCGTCACGCCGCCCGTGGGGCAGAACGTCACCTGCGGGATCGGCGCGCCGATGGCCTTGAGAGCGGGTGCGCCGCCCGACGCTTCGGCGGGAAAGAACTTTTGCACCGAATAGCCGTGTTCCAGCAGGGCCATCGCCTCGCTTGCCGTGGCGGCGCCCGGCAAGAGCGGCAGGTCGGCCTCTTCGCAGGCGGCCAGCAGCCGGTCGGTTGCTCCGGGGGACACGCCAAAGGTTGCGCCGGCCTCCTTGGCGGCGAAGACATCGTCGGGCGTCAGCAGAGTGCCTGCGCCTACATGGCCACCGGGCGCTTGGGCCATCTCGCGGATTGCATCCAGCGCCGCTGGCGTGCGCAACGTGACCTCCAGCGCGGGCAGGCCGCCCGCGATCAGCGCTTCGGCCAGAGGGCGCGCATGGGCCGCATCGTCGATCACCAGCACGGGCACCACAGGGGCCAGTTCGCAAATTTCGCGGGTGCGTGTGCTTGCTTCCATCGGGGTCATGTCATGCTCTCCTTATACGACCACGCCTGCGCCGGTATCGGCCAGGCCCGCCGTCTGACGGAACACTTCGAACATTTCGCGCCCGAGGCCAACCCCGTTTGCGCTCAGATCCACCTGGGTCGGCGTGCGGCTGTCAAAATCCGCCTCAAGGCAGGTCAGCGTTCCGGCCACCGCATCGACGCGGCAGACGTCCCCGTCGCGCAGGCGGGCAAGGGGGCCGCCCTTGGCCGCTTCGGGCGCGACGTGGATCGCCGCGGGTACCTTGCCACTGGCACCCGACATGCGCCCGTCGGTCACCAGCGCCACCTTGAGCCCCCGGTCCAGAAGGACCGACAGAGTGGGCGTCAGTGAATGCAGCTCGGGCATGCCATTGGCCGCGGGACCCTGAAAGCGCACCACGACGATGGTGTCTTCAGTGAATTCGCCCGCGCGGAAGGCGGTTTTCACGTCGTCCTGATCGTGGAAAATGCGCACGGGCGCTTCGACAACGCGCAGCTCTTCTGCGACGGCCGAGACCTTCATGATCCCGCGCCCCAGGTTGCCGTCCAGCGCCGACACACCGCCCGTTTTCTGAAACGGGTCGGCGGCGGGTCGCACGATCTTGTCGTTCAGGCTGGTGGTCGGGCCGGGCACAAAGGTGACCTTGTCACCCTCAAGGCGCGGCTCTTGCGTATAGGCCTCAAGACCGTCGCCCATCACCGTGGAGACATCCTCGTGCAAGAGGCCCGCGCGCAGCAATTCGCCAATCAGATAGCCCAGCCCGCCTGCGGCGTGGAAATGGTTCACGTCCGCCAGCCCGTTGGGATAGACCCGCGCCATCAGCGGCACTGCAGCCGAGATGTCGCTGAAATCCTCGAGCCGCAGGTCCACACCCGCCGCCCGCGCCATGGCCGGCAGGTGCAGCACCAGGTTGGTCGACCCGCCGGTGGCCATCAAGCCCACGATCCCGTTCACAAAGGCCTTGGCATCCAGCACCTCGCCCGCCGGGCGATACTCATTCCCAAGCGCGGTGATCGCCAGCGCCCGTTCGGTGCCCGCCGCCGTCAGCGCATCGCGCAGGGGCGTGCCGGGGTTCACGAACGACGCGCCGGGCAGGTGCAGCCCCATGAACTCCATCAGCATCTGGTTGGAATTGGCGGTGCCATAGAAGGTGCATGTTCCGGGCGAATGATAGCTGGCCATTTCGGCCTTCATCAGCTCTTCGCGGCCGCAGTCTCCGCTGGCAAAGCGTTTGCGCACCGCCTGCTTTTCATCGTTGGCCAGCCCCGAGGGCATCGGCCCCGCCGGCAGGAACACCGCCGGGATGTGGCCAAAGGTGGCGGCGGCGATGATCAGTCCCGGCACGATCTTGTCGCACACGCCCAGATACAGCGCCGCGTCAAAGGTGTTGTGCGACAGCGCCACACCAGC
>JAHDCH010000260.1 GCA_020629995.1 Pseudaestuariivita sp.
GATCCCGCGCTGTCTCTACGCCGCATCGAGGCAACCGCATCGGGGCCATTCAGGTAACGCGGCAGGCCAAGACGCATGGACATCTCGTTTCTTCTGAACGGAGAGACCGTCACCCTGCACGACCCGCACCCCACCGAAACCCTGCTGGACTGGCTGCGTGACAGGCGTGGGCTGACCGGCACCAAGGAAGGCTGCAACGAAGGCGATTGCGGGGCCTGCACGGTGATGGTCAGGGATGGGTCCGGCGCGAGGGCGCTGAACGCCTGCATCCTGTTTCTGCCCCAGCTTGCTGGCAAATCCGTCACCACGGTCGAGGCTCTGGCGGCGCCGGACGGCACGCCGCACCCGGTTCAGGACGCGCTGGTTGCGCATCACGGGTCACAATGCGGGTTCTGCACGCCGGGCTTTGCGGTGTCTATGGCGACCGCGCATCTGAACGGTGACACCGATCATGACACGACACTGGCCGGCAACCTGTGCCGCTGTACCGGCTACGCCCCGATCGCGCGCGCCGCGGCCGCGGCCGAAGCTGCGCCAGTGCCGCTGCAACTGGGACCCGCGGCCTTTGACGGCTCCGGGTTGGGTCTGGACGCAAAGACAAAGGCAGACAGCCGGTTCCACCTGCCCCGTTCGTCCGACGAATTGGCGGACCTTCTTACCCGGACACCCAATGCGACGCTGGTTGCGGGGGCTACCGATGTGGGTCTCTGGGTGACCAAGGACTTTGCCGGCCTGGGTGCGCCGGTTTTCCTGCACGCCTGCGCCGACCTGGCCAATATCGAGGTGACCGAAGACGCGATCCGCGTCGGCGCGATGGTGACGATCGAACGGCTGATGCGGGACATCGCACCGCACCATCCTTCGTTTGCCGACATGCTGCGCCGCTATGGATCAACCCAGGTGCGCAACGCCGCAACGCTGGGCGGCAACATCGCCAACGGCTCGCCCATCGGCGACAGCCCGCCCGCGCTGATCGCTCTTGGGGCGACATTGCATCTGCGGCGCGGCAACGCACGCCGCGACATGCCGCTTGAGGATTTCTTTGTCGCCTATGGTCAGCAGGACCGCGCAGAGGGTGAATTCGTCGAAGCGGTCACCATCCCGCGCCAACCCGACGCATTGCGCTGTTACAAGCTGTCCAAGCGCCGGGATCAGGACATTTCTGCGGTCTGCGGCTGCTTTAACCTGACCGTTGACCAAGGCCTTGTGACCTCGGCGCGGATCGCCTTTGGCGGCATGGCCGGCACGCCCAAACGCGCGGCGGCGGTCGAGGCTGCCGTGACCGGACAGCCCTTTACCGCCGACACGATGCGCGCCGCCGCCCCCGCCTTTGCCAAGGATTTCACTCCGCTTTCGGACATGCGCGCCTCTGCGTCCTACAGGTTGCAGACAGCGCAGAACTTGGCTGTGCGCTATCACGCGGACATGACAGGTGCGCTGACGGATATATCGGGGGTCTCGGCATGAGCGTATCCAGCCCCCTGCCCCACGATTCCGGACCGCTGCATGTGACGGGTGCGGCGCGCTATGTCGATGACGTGCCGCTGCCGGCCCAAACGCTGCATCTGTGCTTTGGCCTGTCGCAAAAGGCACATGCCGAGATCACGGCGCTGGATCTGGATGCGGTCCGGACGGCAGCCGATGTGGTCGACGTGCTAACGGCCGATGATCTGCCCTTTGCCAATGACGTGTCACCGTCGGTACATGACGAGCCGCTTCTGGCCACGGGCTCGGTACATTACGTGGGTCAGCCGATCTTTCTTGTCATTGCGCGCTCGCACCTCGCCGCTCGCTTTGCAGCGCGTCTCGGTCAGGTCACCTATGCCGAGAAACCTGCGCTTTTGACGGTCGAAGACGCATTGGCAGCCGATGCGCGGTTCGAAGATGGCCCGCGCATCTATGCCCGGGGCGATGCGGACACAGCCTTGAGCACCGCGCCGCATCATATTTCGGGCGAGATCGAGATTGGCGGGCAAGAGCATTTCTATCTCGAAGGTCAGGCCGCAGCGGCGTTGCCGCAGGACAACGGCGACATGCATGTCCTGTCTTCGACCCAGCACCCGACAGAGATCCAGCACAAGGTGGCCGACGCCATCGGGCGGCCCATGCACGCTGTCCGGGTTGAAACCCGCCGCATGGGCGGAGGGTTCGGCGGCAAGGAAAGCCAGGGCAACGCGCTGGCCGTGGCCTGCGCCATCGCGGCGATGCGGACGGGCCGCCCGTGCAAGATGCGCTATGACCGCGACGACGACATGGTCATCACCGGCAAGCGGCATGACCTGAAAATCCGCTATGCTGCAGGGTTTGACGACCAAGGCGTTCTGCAGGCCGTCACGTTTGAGCACCTGATGCGCTGCGGCTGGGCGCAGGACCTGTCGCTGCCGGTGGCCGACCGCGCGATGCTGCATGCCGACAACGCATACTTTCTGCCCAACGTCCGCATCACGTCGCACCGCCTGCGCACGAACACGCAAAGCGCGACCGCCTTTCGCGGCTTTGGCGGCCCGCAGGGGATGATGGGGATCGAACGGGTGATGGACGAAATCGCCCACGCCCTGTCGCTGGACCCTGCCGAGGTGCGCCGCCGCAATTTCTATGGCGCTGCGCCCACCGGCCCGGGAACCGCGCGGCGTTTCGGCGGCAAGCATTCGCCCCAGCCCCAAATGCCGGACAGGGACACGACCCCCTATGGCCAACGGGTCGAGGATTTCCTGCTGCATGACATGTTGCCCGACCTCGCGAGGCGGGCGGGCTTGCCGGCCCGACGAGCGGCCGTTGACGCGTGGAACGCCCAGAACGATATCCTAAAGAAGGGCCTTGCCCTCACACCGGTGAAATTCGGCATTTCCTTCACGCTGACCCACCTAAATCAGGCCGGGGCGCTGGTGCATGTCTATCAGGACGGCTCGGTTCACCTGAACCACGGCGGGACCGAAATGGGCCAGGGCCTGTTCCAGAAAGTGGCGCAGGTTGCCGCGTCCGAACTGGGCGTCCCGCTTGAAACGATCAGGATCACCGCCACCGATACCGCCAAGGTGCCAAACACATCGGCCACCGCCGCCTCGTCCGGGTCTGACCTGAACGGAATGGCCGTGCGCGATGCCTGCAGCCAGCTGCGTGCGCGCATCGCCGAGATCGCTGCCGAGGGCCGCTGCGCCTCCGCCGCCGTGCAGTTCGAGGATGGCATGGTGCGCGCCGGCGACACCACGCTGACCTTTGCCGACGCCGCCAAAGCCGCCTACGAGGCGCGTGTTTCCCTGTCGGCCACCGGGTTTTACAAAACGCCCAAGCTCGCCTGGGACCGGATCAAGGGCGAAGGTCGCCCGTTTTTCTACTTCGCCTATGGCGCAGCGCTGACCGAGGTGGTGATTGACACGCTGACTGGTGAAAATCCTGCGCACCGATATCCTGCACGATTGTGGCAGCTCGCTGAACCCCGCACTGGACATCGGCCAGATCGAGGGCGGGTATGTGCAGGGCGCCGGCTGGCTGACCATGGAAGAGCTGGTCTGGGACGACACCGGCCGCCTGCGCACCCACGCGCCATCGACCTACAAAATCCCGGCAATGTCCGACCGGCCCGCAATTTTCAATGTCGATCTGTGGGACGCGCCCAACCGCGAAGAGACGATCTATCGCTCCAAGGCGGTGGGCGAGCCGCCCTTCATGCTGGGCATGTCGGCGTTCTTTGCCCTGTCTGACGCCTGCGCGGCCTGCGGCCCTGCCTACCCCGCGCTCAACGCCCCCGCCACGCCCGAAGAGGTGCTGGCCGCTGTCACGCGGGCGCGGGGATGAGCGCCATTTGGGTCGTCATATCACATGTGCGCGGCTCGGCCCCCCGCGATGCGGGCACGGCGATGAAGGTGACCGCGGACAACACCGAAGGCACCATCGGTGGCGGCGCGCTGGAATACCGCGCCATCGCGATCGCGCGCGAGATGCTCGCGAAAGAGGCCCCGGACATAACCCGCTCTTTTCCGCTTGGCCCGGACCTCGGCCAATGCTGCGGCGGGGCGGTCAAGCTGACCTTTACCCGACGCAGGCATTCCACCGACATGCCCATGTACAACGTGCATCGCATGATGCCGGGTCGTGCGCATCCCGGGTTTCTGTGGATCTGGGGCGCGGGGCATGTGGGCCGCGCTGTGGTAGGCGCGCTGCACCCTCAGGCCTACAAGGTGACCTGGGTCGACAGCGCAGAGGACCGGTTTCCCAAACGCTACAAAAGCGACATCACCATGATCCCGACGCAGGACATGCCGCTGCTTGCAAGCCGCGCGCCGACCTATGCCAATCACCTGATCTTCACCTATTCGCATGACATCGACCTTGCCCTGTGTGCCGCGCTGCTGAA
>JAHDCH010000261.1 GCA_020629995.1 Pseudaestuariivita sp.
ACCGAAAGCGGCGAGCGCGCGGCGCGCGATGCCGAACCGGTTGACGAAGACACCCGCATCATCGGCGGCCAAGAGGCCGACCCCGGCGAATGGCCGTGGCAGGTTGCCATGATGATCAACGGACGCGGCATGACGCCCGATGCACAGTTCTGCGGCGGGTCGCTGGTGCTGGATCGCTGGGTGCTGACGGCGGCGCATTGCGTGCACATGGCTGACCAGAATGGCGGCTATTTCGATGTGAACCCGGGCGCGATCTCGATCCTGACGGGCACGCACCTGATTGCCGAAGGACAGGGCGACGCGGTCCCGGTCGAGGCGATCTTTCGCCATCCGGCCTATGTCGGGTCTGAATTCGACAATGACATCGCGCTGATCAAGCTGGCCCGCGCGCCGCGCGGCAACTACAAGACCATTCAGGTGCCCAATGCCGAATTCGGCGATCAGCTGGACCAGCCGGGTGTGACCACCGTGGTCACCGGCTGGGGCCTGACCAACGGTGCCCAGCGCACCGCCGTGATGCGCGAGGCTGAAATCCAGATGCTGTCGCGCCAGCAGTGCAACCAGGTCCTGCTGGAAGAGCGGGCCAAGGCCGCGTCCGAAGGCATCATCTATGCCGCCTCGGCCTTTGGCCTGAAGGAAAACGAAGTCCAGACGGTGTGGGATACGCTGGTCAGCTTTGTGCGCCCGCCCATGACCGAGAACATGCTGTGCTCGGGCACCTATCAGGGCGGAATCGGGTCGTGCAACGGCGACAGCGGCGGCCCTCTGGTCGTGCCGCTGAACGACGGCAGCTACATCCAGGCGGGTGTGGTCAGCTGGGGCCTGTCGAACGAACAGCGCACCTCGTGTTCGGAAACGGCGTTCTTCTCGGCTTACACTCGGGTGTCGAACTACATCGACTGGATGAACCAGACCATCAGTGCCAACTGATCGGAGCATATCCCGGGCAGGCCTTTGGGCCTGCCTGACCCTGACGCTGGGCCTGTCCGGCCTGGCGTCTTTGGCGTCGGCTCAGCAATCGCAAATCACGCCAGCCCAATATTCCGAACATATCCGCGAAACCGTGCTGGGCCTGCAGCAGCGGTATATCGACGGTGACCGGCGCGAGGCGATCGCGGCCCTGCGCGCCTTTGACGCCGAGGTGGACCAGTACGAGGATTTCATGGACGGGCACCGCGCCTTTCACTGGCCCGATCTGGTGCTGGCGCGCCTACTGTATCACAACCGCAGCGACGATCATGAGGTCGTGCGCATCACCGCGCCCATTGTTCAACGTCTTGATCGTGAAGGCGACAGGGCCGGATCGACCCGGCTCGAGGCGCAGTACCTTCAGGCCCGTGCCTTGTACCGGCTTAAAAACTATGCCGATGCCGAAGCAGTGCTGCGCCATTGGCACAGCGTTGCCGCCGGGGCCGAAGGGCTGGACGAAACGTGGTGGACGCAGATGGACTTCATGCTGTCCCGTGTGGCCACCCTGCGCGAAGCACCCGATGCGGCCCGCATCCGCGCGCGCGTCCTGCCGGGGTTCATCGAACGCGAAGGCGCAACGCCGGGTATGTTCCGCCTGCTGCAGGACGATGATCTGGAAACCCGGCGCCAGAACCCCGACCGCGACCGCCGCATGATGATCCTGCGCGCGCGGGAATTCGAGGCATGGCTGAACACCCAGAACCCGACCTTTGGCGTGTCCAGCAGCCTGAATCTGGTGGCGCGCATCTATTCCGAGGGCGGCGAGCATGACCGCGCGCACGATCTTCTGGAAGGGCACCGCGACACGATGTTTGCCTTGCGCGGCTATACCGCGCCGTATTTCTGGGCGATCCAGAACATCCTCGAAAACCAGCGCCTGCGCGGCGAAACCGAGGCCGCCATCGACGGCGTGCGCGCCTTTTTTGATGTCGAAGCCCCGGATCGCGTGCCCGACCGCGCCACCGCCGACGCCCTGAGCGAGATGCGCTGGGTCGAGTTCCGCGCGCTTCAGGCCGAGGGGCGGTTTTACGAGGCGCAAAGCGCTCTGCTTCAGGCCTATGAGCTGGCGCGCCGCTACCGGTCGGCCAATGACACCGAGGTCAACCGCCTGCGGCGCAGCATCCTGCCTCAGCTGATCCCGGCCAGTTACCCGTTTCAGGACGAGATCATCACCTGGGACAAGGCGCAGGTTCCGTTCGAGCTGACGGTGGATGGTGCGTCGGTTCTGGGCGGTATCCTTGCCGGGGACTACACTCTGGTCAGCGACCAGCTGCGCACCCTGTCCGATGCCGAGGGACAGAGCGACATCCTGCTGGTGCTGAACCTTGCTTATTTCCACGGGATGCTGGGCAATCTGGACGTGCTCGACGAAGCCGTTGCCACGGGCCGCGTCCTGCTGCGCCGCACCCAACAGACCGATCTGCCGGCCAACACCCACCTGTTCGACATGGCCGAGGCGATGGGCAAGATTTTCTCGCGGCAGGCGCAGAACCGGGCCGGGCGCGACGCGCTGGTTCGGCTGGAAAACCGCCGTGACCTCAGCCCGCAGCAACGCGCCATCGTGCATGCGCTGCGCGTCCTCTACGAATCCCGCGAAAGCAACCCGGCCCGCGCCCGCCGCCATTGGGAGACGCACGAGGATGCGATCCTGGCGTCTGTGGACATGACGATCCCCGGCGTTTTGCTGGGCCTGTTGGCGATTGATCAGGGTCTGATCTATGGCGATATCGACAAGGTCATGGCGTTTCAGCGCCAGTTCCGCGCCGATGTGCGCGCGCACGGAGGCTATGCGCTGGCCGATGTGGTGATCGACCTGTTCACCATCAACTCGACCGCCGGTGCCGCCGACATCGAGGAAAACTTTCAGACGCTGGGCGCTCATATCGGCACGCTCAGCCGCATGCTGCCCGACGATCACCAGTGGAACGTGGTTGCGCGTGTGAACTATGCCTTTGCCCTGCAGGCGCGCGCGCAGTACGGCGAATCTGCCGCCCTGTTCGAAAAGACGATCCAGAGCTATCGCCAGTCCCGGTCGCATCGCACCGATGTGGTCGGGTTTCTGGAGGTGAACCGCGCGTGGTCGATGTGGTTCGGCGGGCAGGCGGATCTTGCGCAATCGATCATCGATCAGGTGCACACGTCGGTCGACCCTTTGTCGTGGGATCCCGATTACGTCTATGACGTGGTGCACAAACAGGCCATTTCGCTGGATGCGCAGGGACGTCAGGCGCGCGCGCTGGATGTGCTGGATCAGCTGCTGTATCGCAACGCCGCCGCTGTCCGCCGGCTCGAAGCGCAAAGTCTGTCCAGCCTGTGGATCCAGCGCGGCATCATGGCCGAACGGCTGGACCGGATCAGCGAAGCGCGCGAGGCCTACGAGAACGCGATCGCCGCCCTGCCATCCGACGATTTTCTGAACGGCTGGCCCATGGCGCAGGCGCTGTACAACCGGTCGCAATGGTTCGGGAATCGCAGCGATCACCTGAACGCCTATCGCGACATGGCCAAGTCCAACGACCTGTGGTTCGGGTTTTACGAACAAAGCCGCGCCGACAAGACGGTGCGCAATACGGCGACCGACAAAAGCCGCGTGATCGAGCAGGCGATCATGGGTTGGCGGTTGGCGGGCCAGCTTGATCCGCAGGCGGTGGCGGAATGATCTGGCGCGCTGTGATTGTTGCGCTTGGGCTGAGCCTTGCCGCCCCGGCCCATGCCACACCCGACAACGCCGAGGCGATTCCGCCGCCGCCGCCGACACCCGCCTCGATCCGCGACGAGGTGTTCCTGATGCTTCAGCGCGGCGTGGCCAGCACGGCGGGCGAGGCGCTGCAACAGGCAGCCATCCGCACGCTGGCGGGCGACCAGGCCCTGGCTGGCCTGTTGCGCGAACGGCAGGACCTGACCGAGGCGCGGAACCGCTGGCAGACACTGCTGTCCGAGGCGATTCAGCAAACCGGCGCCCGGGCCGAGGCCGCCATAGCCGAGGCCGAGGCCGAACTGAGCCGCCTGCGCCAAGAGGCGCGGCTGCTCGAATCGCAGATCGAGGCGGCGTTTCCCGCCTTTCAGGAATTCACCAATCCGCGCCCCATGTCGCTGTCCGAGGTGCAACAGACACTGGCCCCCGATGAGGCGATGATCGTGACGCTGTCGTCCGACTACAACGTCTTTGTCTGGGCGATCTCGCCCACCTCTGCCGATTGGCACGTCGCGGCGTTTGAGCAGGGCCATCTGGGCACCCGGGTACGCGAATTGCGCGCGCAGCTGGACGTCACGCAAAACGCCCGAGCCGCCGCAGCGCTGGACGACGAGGATGAGGATGGCAGCGCGCCCGGTCCGGCCACGCAGCCTTTTGACCGGGCTCTGGCGCACCGGCTGTATCGCGAT
>JAHDCH010000006.1 GCA_020629995.1 Pseudaestuariivita sp.
CAGACAGTGTCGGGATCAACGTTTTCGCAGCTGATGGTGCCGACACGATGACCGGCGGCTCGGGAGCAGACACCCTGGGCGGCGGCACGGGCAACGACAGCCTTGACGGTGGCCTTGGCAACGATCTGGTCGATGGCGATGCCGGCGACGACACCGTTCTGGGTGGCGCGGGCAACGACACGCTGGTGGGCGATCTGGGCAACGACAGCGTGGATGGCGGCACGGGCGACGACAGCCTCTTTGGCAACGAAGGGCAGGACACGCTGACCGGCGGCGAGGGCGCAGACCAGCTGTTCGGCGGTGACGATGCCGACGTTCTGAACGTGGGCTCGAACGACACGGCCTTTGGTGAAAGCGGCGATGACGTCTTCAACCTGACGCCTGCGGACCTGAACGGTGGTGATCTGACCATCGTCGGCGGTGAAACCGGCGAAACGGTGGGTGACACGCTCAACATCCAGGGCCCGGCCGAAATCGTCTATGACGACCCGAGCCAGGAAAGCGGCACGATCACCTATTACGACACGGGTGAGGTGGTGACGTTCTCGGAAATCGAGAACATCAACTACGTGCCGTGTTTCACCCCGGGCACCAAGGTCAAGACCAGCCAGGGCGAGATGCCGGTGGAAGACATCACCGTCGGCACCCGCGTCCTGACCCGCGATCACGGCTACCAGGCGGTGGTCTGGGCCGGGCGGCGCGATCTGGGCGCGGACATCCTGACCGCCTTGCCCGGCGTGCAGCCAATCCGCATCGCCAAGGGCGCGCTGGGCGATGGCCTGCCGGAACGCGACATGATCGTGTCACCTCAGCACCGTGTGCTGATCGGCGGTCCGCGCACCGAGCTGTGGTTCGGCGAAGAGGAAGTGCTGGTTCCGGCCAAGTTCCTCACCGTGCTGGACGGCATCGACGAGATCGAAGTGGACGCGGTCAGCTACATCCACTTCATGTTCGAAGCGCACGAGGTGGTCATGTCGGATGGCTGCTGGACCGAAAGCTTCCAGCCCGGTGATCTGACGCTGTCGGCCATCGACGCCGAAGCGCGGGACGAGATCCTTGCGATCTTCCCCGAACTGGCGACCGAAGAGGGCCACGCAGCCTATCCCGCTGCACGCCCGACGCTGAGCGCGCATCAGGCCCGCGTCCTGCTGAACAGCTGATCACAGCTCTGCGCGGGCCGACCAGTCGGCCCGCCGCTGCAAGCAACGTCCCTTTTGCCCGGCAGGCCGCACATTGGCCTGCCGGGCAAAGCTCGTTTGCGGGGTCGTACCCCGGGCGCAAAACGCTGCGCTAGGACGACAGCCTCTGATGGCAAGTCGCAAAACCGACATTTTGGGACCGGGCGCGCGACGCAAGCGTCGCTTTCTGACCGGTGACGGCGTTTTCGTCTCGTATCGCCGTCAGAATCGTGGCTTGTTAGCGTTGGAACGATTGGGTGCGGGACGCGCCCTCGACCAACTGGGAGAAAAGTATGAAAACCACTCTGAAATTCCTGTCCGGCGCTGCTACGGCGGCTTTGATCGGCACCGGTTCGGCCGCCTATGCCGATTGCGGCGAAGTCACCATCACCGAGATGAACTGGGCCTCGTCCGCCGTGGTCACCGCGGTCGCCGAATTCCTGCTCGAGCAGGGCTATGGCTGCGACGTGCAAAAGGTGCCGTCCTCGACCGTGACCGCGATCACGTCGATCACCGAAACCGGCGAGCCGGACATCCTGACCGAAGTCTGGGCCAACTCGACACCCGCATACCCGGGCCTGCTTGAAGAGGGCAAGCTGGTCGAGCTGACCGACGTTCTGTCGGACGGCGGTGTCGAAGCGTGGTGGATCCCCGCATACTTGGCTGAATCGAACCCCGAGCTGACCACCTGGGAAGGCATCATGGCCAACCCCGCAGCCGTGGGCGGCAAGTTCCACGATTGCCCGTCGGGCTGGGCCTGCGACATCATCAACAACAACAACCTGAAGGCCCTGGACGCCGAGGCCAGCGGTCTCGAGCGGTTCCAGCATGGCTCGGGCGAGACGCTGCAAACCTCGATCGCGGCAGCCTATGCCGACAAGGCGCCGTGGTTCGGCTATTACTGGGCGCCCACGGCTGTTCTGGGCAAATACCCGATGGTGCAGGTCAAGGTTGGCGATTACGACGCCGACGCGCACACCTGCAACGGCGACGTGAACTGCGAAAGCCCCGCGTTCTCGGCATACCCCGCGTCCAAGGTTGTCACGGCGGTTGCCGGTGGCTTCCCCGAGCGTGAGCCCGAAGCCTCGGCGCTGATGGCGAACGTCAGCTTCACCAACGCGCAGATGGGCGAAGTGCTGGCATGGCGCCTTGACAACAACGCCTCGTACGAAGAGGCGGCGGTCTACTTCCTGACCAACTACAAGGACGTCTGGGCCGGCTGGCTGAACGACGATGCCAAGGCCAAACTGGCCGCGATCCTGAAGTAATCGCGCTTGCATCAGCCCCCCGTGCCACACCCGGCGCGGGGGGCTTTTGCCAATAAAAACAGGGGGAACCGGGGCGATGGCCTTTTACGACAAGTTATTCGAAACGCTCGGTTTGTCCGAGTGGTGCGGCGAAAGCGGCTCGGGTGCGCCGCTGTCCATGGCCGACCTTCTGGCGCAGGCCGGGGGCGATGACGCCGCCGCAAGCGGCCCTGCCTTTCCGTTCCCGTCGCTGGATAATCTCAACGAGAGCTGTTCCAGCGTGCTGCAGGCGCGCGACGTGACCAAGGGCATCGAAGAAGGCTTTCTGGCGGCCAAACCCGCGCTGAAAACCGTGCTGGACCCGATCACCCAGCCGCTGAGCTGGATGCTGGACGGGGCGCTGTGGCTGTTCGAGGCAACGCCCTGGTGGATCATGATCCCGATCCTGATCGCCGTGTCATGGTACGCCTCGCGCTCGCGCCCGGTGACGATCTTTGTGGCCATTTCGATCCTGTTGCTGGCCTTTGTCGATCACTACGACGTGGCGATGCAGACCCTGTCGATCATCTTTGTCTGTACGACCATATCGGTGGCTTTGGGGGTGCCCATCGGCATCGCCATGTCCAAATCCGACCGGATGCAGAGGATGACGGTCCCGGTGCTGGACCTGTTGCAGACGCTGCCGACATTCGTCTATCTAATCCCGCTGATCTTCTTGTTTTCCGTCACAGAATCAAAGCTTTATGGCATTGCCATTATCCTGTACGCCATCGTCCCGGTGATCCGCCTGACCGATCTGGGCATTCGCCTTGTGGATCAGGACGTGATCGAGGCGGCCAACGCCTTTGGCATGAACGCACGGCAAAAGCTGCTGAAGGTGCAGCTGCCGCTGGCGCTGCCCAACATCATGGCGGGCATCAACCAGACCATCATGATGAGCCTTGCGATGGTGGTGATCGCCTCGCTCGTATCGGCGCCGGGGCTGGGGGTGAACGTCCTGCGTGGCATCCGCAACCTTGAGCTGGGCGTGGGCTTCGTGGCGGGCATCGGCATCGTACTGCTGGCTGTGATTCTTGACCGAGTGTCCAAGGCCGCGCTTACCCGGGTCGACATGACCCGCGTCAAACACTGAAGGAGGGCGGAGCGATGACACAGCCCATGGTGCGCCTGAGCGGCCTCTACAAGATCTTTGGTGGCAACGACAAAGGCGTCCTGCAACATGTCAGGGATGGCATGTCCAAGGACGATCTGTTGGCGCAGCACAAACACGTGCTGGGTCTGAACGACATCAACGTCGACATGCAGCGCGGCGAGATCACCGTTGTCATGGGCCTGTCCGGCTCGGGCAAGTCGACGTTGATCCGTCACCTGAACCGCCTGATCGAACCCACGGCGGGCGAAATCCTCGTCGAGGGCGAGGATGTCATGCAGCTAAGCGAGACGGGTCTGCGGGAACTGCGCCAGAACAAGATGTCGATGGTGTTCCAGAAATTCGCCCTGCTGCCGCACAGGACCGTGGTGCAGAACGCCGCGATGCCGCTGATCGTGCGCGGTGAGGATGCCGGAACCAGCCAGCAAGAGGCCACAAAGTGGCTCGAGCGGGTGGGGCTGAAGGGATACGAAAACCACTATCCCGCGCAGCTGTCGGGCGGCATGCAGCAGCGGGTCGGCATTGCCCGCGCCCTGACTGCCAACACCGATATCATGCTGATGGATGAGGCGTTCTCGGCCCTGGACCCGTTGATCCGGACCGACATGCAGGACCTGCTGCTGGAGCTGCAGAAGGAACTGCACAAGACGATCATCTTCATCACGCACGACCTGGACGAAGCGCTCAAGCTGGCGGATCACCTGGTGATCCTCAAGGACGGTTTTGTGGTGCAGCAGGGTGAGCCGCAGCACATCCTGCTCAACCCGTCTGATCCCTACATCGAAGACTTTGTCAGCGACATCAACCGCGCCCGCGTGTTGCGCGTGAGGTCGATCATGACGCCGCTGGATGGGGGCAAGGTGCCCGCCGATGCGCAGGGCGAGGTCGATGTGAACGACACGCTGGAAAGCATGATCGCGCGGTCGGGCGGGGATACATCGCACAATTACGTGGTCACCAAGGACGGCGAGCCGGTCGGTGTTCTCGACATGACACGCCTTGTCAGGGCTCTTGTTCCTCGCGTGGCGTCCGAGGCGGGCGCGCGCAAATACTGAAAGATCCACCAGGGCCGGGCATCATCCCGGCCTTTTTCTTTGCGCGCGCACGGGGAGGCCACTGAATGAACCTGTCTGTCACCAGCGACCTTTCGGCGATCCGCCAGGCGTTTCACCGCGACCCCGAGCTGGGCTTTGACGAGGTCCGCACCAAGGCCCGCGTGGCCGCCATGCTGCGCGATCTTGGCCTTGAGGTGCACGAGGGCGTTGGTGTGGTGGGCGTGCTGCGCGCGGGGCAGGGGAACCGCGCCATAGGTTTGCGCGCCGACATGGACGCGCTGCCGATCACCGAAACAAGCACGCATGGGTATGTGTCCGGCACACCCGGCGTGATGCACGCCTGCGGTCATGACGGGCACATGACCATGCTGCTGGGCGCGGCCCGCGATCTGGCCCGCGACCCCGGGTTCAGCGGTACGGTGGTGTTCATCTTTCAGCCGAACGAAGAGCACGGCCTTGGCGCGCGGGCGATGCTGGACGAGGGGCTGCTGGACCGGTTTCCGCTGGACGAAGTCTATGCGATCCACAACCTGCCCGGTGCGCCGGTGGGCGAAGTCTCAACACGGGCCGGCCTGATCTGTTCGTCCGAGAGCCTGTTCGAAATCCACATCACGGGGCAGGGGGGGCATGCGTCGATGCCGCAGGCGGGGCGCGACGCGATCACCATCGGGGCCGAACTGGTGCAGGCCCTTCAGACCATCGTTGCGCGCAAGCTGGCACCCGGCGCGGGCGCCGTGGTGTCGGTGACCGAATTTCTGACCGATGGCCAGCGCAACGTGCTGCCCGGGCAGGCCACTCTCAAAGGCGACGCCCGCGCCCGCAGCCCCGAGGACCGTGCGCAGATCGAAACGCTGATGCGGCAGATCGCGCAGGGCGTGGCCGCGGCACATGGGGTGACTGCCAAAGTGTCGTTCCGGACCGAGTTCATCGAGACGATCAACGCGGCGCCGCAGACCGAAGCGGTGCTGCGCGCGGCCGGGGCCGCTGGCCTTGCCACGATCCCGGACCGGGCTCCGATGAGCTTTTCCGAGGATTTTG
This sequence comes from Pseudaestuariivita sp., assembly GCA_020629995.1. Taxonomy (GTDB): domain Bacteria; phylum Pseudomonadota; class Alphaproteobacteria; order Rhodobacterales; family Rhodobacteraceae; genus Pseudaestuariivita. Next base: position 5,669 of record JAHDCH010000006.1, read on the forward strand.
CCCATTTTGCAGCCGCCGTGCCGGGGTGCTTTTTGCTGATGGGCAATGGGGAAAGCGGCCCGCACGGCCAGCCGCTGCATTCCAGCGATTATGACTTCAATGATGCGCTGTTGCCCATGGGGGCCGCGTTCTGGGCGGCACTGGTGCGGGACAGGCTCCCTTTGCCCGGAGAAGGAGCCTAGGCGATGTTCGAAACCCGCATGACCGCCCTGCGCAGCGCGATGGAAGAGGCGCGGCTGGATGTGGCGCTGATCACCGATGACGACAATGTCTATTACCTGACCGGCTATTACGACTATCTGCACATGGATTTTGGCCGCCCGACGATATTGGTGGTGCAGCGCGAGGGCGAAAGCCTGTTGATCACCCCGTCGATCGATCTGAACACCGCTTTGGCCTCGGCCCGGGTGGACCGGATCGCGGCCTGGAATGACGGGGCTGGCGAGGAATGGCGCGCCGAGCTGCCGGGTGCGTTGAAAGGCGCGGCGCGCATCGCGATTGAACCGCGCCACATGCCGCCCCCCGTGCGCGCCTACCTTGATGGCCTTGGCCTGAGCCAGCCTCTCGACAGCGTCACACCCCTGCTCGAGACGATGCGGATGATCAAATCCCCGTCCGAGCTGGCTCTGGCGCGCCATGCGGGCGAGGTCGCAAATGCGATGATGGAGGCGGGCCGCGGCGCAATTGCCGATGGAGTGGCCGAATACGAAGTTGCGCTGGCCACATCCGAGGCGGGCACGCGCACGGCCGCCCGGCTGCTGGAGGCGCATTACGACGATGCTGACATGTCTCCCAACACGCATTTCTTGCAGATCATGGCGTCGGGTGACGCGATCACGCGCACCCATCACCGCGCAACGACCCGCATCATGCGCCATGGCGAGCCGGTGTTCCTGTGCTTTTGCGGCATGACCAATTTTCACCGCTTCAAGCTGGGGTTTGACCGCACCTTCTGGATCGGCAAGCCGCCGGAGGCCGAGGTCGCCCGGGTGTACGACGTGGCCGTCACCAGCCAGCGCGCTGCGCTCGAGGCGCTGCGCCCCGGGGTCACGGCCGAAACGGTGCATGCCGCCTATGCCGAGGTGATCGCCGAGGCAGGCTTTGACTATCCGTTCCGATGTGGCCGCGCGACGGGGTTCAGTTTTCTGGAACGTCCGCAGCTGGTGACCGGCGACACGACGGTTCTGGCTCCGGGCATGGTTCTGGCAGTGGATGGATCGGTTTCCGTCGAGGGTTTTCGCGCCCAGGTGGGCGACAGCGTTGTCATCACCGACACCGGGTGGGAGCCGCTGACCGACCATCCCAAAGCGCTGGACGCGGTGATCGTCTAGCCCTTGGGTGCACAAGCCGCGCAGATTTTCTGCCAAATGGCACCGGCCGCAGCGCGTATTCTAGTCCCATGTCCCGTTCTATCCCGGGGCGCGGGACCGCGGCAATCTGCTGTCGCTTTTCGCCCGGGCAGGCCGCTGGGCCACATGCCCGGGTCCCGCCGCGTTGTCGTTGAGCCGACCTTGGCATCCCTGCCAAAGAGCGTGCAGGATTAGGCCGTTAGTAGATGCGGCTCAGGTTCAGTCAACGATAGTTGGGACACCTCCACATGGATCTATAGGAGCGGATTATAGACATGCCAAATGGCAGCTCTGTTGCTTGTAAGGCTTTGAAAATGTTGCGAATGATCAAATCTCTTGCGCGGATTTGGGGCCAATTGCTTTTTGTCAAAAGGTAGCAGGTTGGCTGGTCTGACTGTGGTTTGTGGTCAATCGGCGGGAATATGGGGCGTGACGGTTGCCAGGTTCGGAACTTGGCCCAAAGGGATGCGGGCGCCGAAATGCTGCAAGACGGTTGCAGACATGACCTGACCCGATGCGATCGCATGCACGGGTGCGCGGCCCTCGAGGCGCGCGGCAAGGTAGCCTGCGTTGAAGGCATCTCCTGCTCCGGAAGTGTCACTGATGCGGGCGACAGGCGTGCAGGGGGCTTGGGCAAGTCTCTCGCCATCCCACACCGTTATGGCTCCAGCGCCATTCTTGACGACAATTTCCGCAACCTGTTCCGCGCGCAGCCGTTCCACCGTCTCGAAGGGTGATCTGTCGCCCCACAGGGATGCTTCGTCGTCAAAGCTGGGCAATGCGATGTCGGTCACGGCCAGCATGGACTGAATGGCCTCGCGCGCCGCATCAGACGATGGCCAGAGCCTTGGGCGAACATTCGGATCAAAGGAAACAAGTGCGCCCTGCCTGCGCGCAAGCGCCAGCGTCGAGATCAGCCGTGCCTGCGCCTCGGCGTGCAGGATCGCCAGGGTGATGCCCGAGACATGGATCAAACCAGCGCCTTGCAGGGACCGCGCCAGCCACGCGTCCTCATCTGCCAACAGACGCGCGGCGGACGCGTCACGCCAGTAATGAAAGCTGCGCTCGGTCCCGTTGAGCTCGATCATGTAAAGGCCCATCGTGCGATCAGGGACGCGGCCGACAAAGGATGCATCGAGGCCGGAGGCCTCCAAAGCGTCAACAAACGCGTCAGAGAGCGTGTCAGTGCCAACCTTCGTGACAAAGCGCACCGGCAATTCCAGGCCGGGGATCTGTGCCATGTGCCACGCGGTATTGAAGGCGTCGCCAGCAAAGCCCTGTCGATAGGTGCCGTCACCTGTTTCGGCCAGCTCGATCATGGCCTCGCCGACAGCAACCGTCCTGTTTGACTGAAAGCGGATCATACCGGTGCGGGCTTTTGATCGTAGATGTCCCCGGTCAGCCAGGCTGGCCAATCGCGTTCAAAGAACGACCTGTCACCGTCATAGATACGATTTGGCACCTCGGAGACGATCAGGTCGCCCGCATTCATCCGCACACGCAACTGGCTGCGTTTGTCTGCGTCGCGTTCCGCGCGAAACCGCACCTCGGGCAGGGGGCCGCGCACGGACTGGGGCAGGCATTCTCCCTGCGGGTCGCAAATGGCGCGGGCGCCCCGGCTGCCGCCACCTTGGCTGATGTAGTGATCCAGGGCTGTCAGCACGGCCTCGGAGGCCAACGCCATGTGGTGCCATTGCAAAGCGCGGGCCAGCTCGTTCGGGCGCGAAATCTGCAAGCCATGTTCTTGGATACGCGCGTTCAAGCCTTGGGCCTCCTGCAAGGCCGCGCGCACATCACGGGCTGTGCACAAGATGCCCGCGTGGTCGCTCATCCTGGCCTGGACCTCGGCGCGGATTTTCTTCCATGACAGGCCACCGTCACCACGTACAAGATCCATTATCCGGGATACGGCGGCTGCGCCTGTCGTCGACAGATCAGCCGGTGACGGCGTCAAGGCTGCGCCCGATGCACCGATATGCTCGGCCACGCGCGTGCCAAATACCTGCCCCGCGTTCAGCGCAGACCCGCCGGGCCGCGTCGCTCCATGTGTGCCCGCCGCTTCGCCCACCGCGTAGATGCCGGGGGTGGTGGTCCGGCCCCAGGTATCAACCGCAATTCCGCCGTTCATGTGCTGGTTGTTGACGGCAAATTCGAGGGGGGCTGCCGTGATATCAACCTTGTAGCGTTTGTAGAGTTCGATCGCGAGCGGGTTCATGCGGCGCAGGCGGTCAATGGGCAAGGTCTGATCCGCTCCTGCCTTTTGCAGATAAGCGCTCACATCCGGGTCCAGTCGATCGAGGCTGAAGGGTGCGTCGATCGCCGCCGGATTGCGATTGAAATCCATATAGACGCGACGGCCCTTCTGGCTTTCGCGGAAGATCGCCAGATCCACGAGGCTGGATTGGAAATCCAGCATCCGGCTGGCGTGGAAAGGCCATTGATAGCCTTTGCGAAAGATGTTCGAGGCCATCTCCTGGGTGGTGCGATAGTATTCGGCAAGGAAATGATGCTCGGTCCCGTCGTCATCGACGGAATAGATATGCGGGATCACCTGGACGTAGGTGCCCGACAGATTCCACGGAAACCCTTCGCGGCGGGTGCCGATGCCGAACTGGCTTTCGGTGATGTTCGCCAGCTCGAGCCCCGCCTCGAGCGCCAGCCCCAGAGTGCCGAAGCATCCGTTCGGGAAGACGCTGTCGCGGTACATCTCGCCGGGGCCACCGGCGGCAAAGACCAGGGCGGAGCACGGAAACAGAGCGAGGCCGTAGGGGTTGGTGTCCGAGCCGGTTCTGGGCCGGATGGCGAGAACACCCGCGACGCGATCTGCGTCTTTCAAAACCTTGATTGCAGTTGTGTGGTTAAAGAACGGGATGTCGAGGCGGATCGCCTCGTCGGCCAGAACCTTGACCATCAGTCGGGACGTGCGCGGCCCGCAGGACGTGGCCCGGCCAACTTCGTCGTGGTCGGTCTGATAGCGCAACGTGCCGCCCAGATGGTCCTGCGGCAAAGGCAGGCCGAGATATTGCAACGACGCCATCGCGCGCACGGACCCGACAGCCTCGATATAGGCGGTGTCTTCATCCATCGCGCCACCGGCGCGGATTGCCTCGGCCATCGCCTGAAAATTGTCGCCCTGATCCTTGGTGTTGGCCGTGTGCAGCGTCTGCTTGTCCGAGCCGGAACAGGCCGAGGTCCCGCCCCAGGCGCTTTGACTGATGATCGTGACGTCGACGCAGCGCCGCTTCATTTCGACGGCCGCGCGCAGGCCAGCGGCTCCGCTTCCGACAACCAGCGCACCGGTTCTGTGGATCGGCACATCAAAATCACCAAGACGCACCGTTTCGGTCATGGCCGGTTCGGGATTGAGGCGCGGCATGACCACATCGGTCAACGCGTCCAGAATATCTTGCGGGACGGACAGGGACATGGAGGGAGCTTCCTCTGGTTCAGGCGATATCGACCCAGGCACGTTTGTCGGATGACGCCATGCAGGCATCCACAATCTGACAAATGTGATGGCCGTTTTCGAAGGTCGGCCACATCGGCGTTTGCGTGGTGATGGATTTGATCACCTCGGCAATCTCGATGATCTTGCTTTCGTTGTAGCCAAGCGCAAAATTCGGCAGCGGCAGGAACGCGGCATAGGTCGGATGCTCGGGGCCGACGTCAATTTCGCGGAACCCGCGCCGCCCAATCGCGTCCTCGTTCGAATAGAACCGCAGCCGGTTCACCTCGTCGAACGTGTAGGCAAGGCTGCCCTTGGTGCCGTAGACCTCGTAGGTCTGCATGAACTTGCGGCCCGTGGCGATGCGGCTGAAATCGATCAGCCCCTTGGCTCCGTTTTCGAAGGTACACAGGATGTTGGTGCCGTCGGGGTTTGTCACGTCGCCCCATACGGTTTTGTCCGTGACAGGCGGCGGAGCGTCTCCATATCCCAGCCCGTCCACCTTGGGACGTCTCGGCGCCGTGATGTAGCTGTCGGCGATCAGTGACCTCACCTTGCCGACCAGAAACTCCATGAAGCTGAAGACATGGCTGCCGGTGTCGCCGATGATGCCGGTCGGCGCCAGATCCCCATCCGCACGCCACATGTAAGGGGACAGCGGATCACCGTAGATGTCGATGTGCTGGCACGCCTTGAACAGTTTGATCTCGCCGATCTCGCCTGCGTCGATGATCTCTTTCGCGCGGTCGTGGATCGGGTTGCGTGGGAAAGAATGTCCGACACGCGTGATCAGCCGCTTTTGCCGGGCAAGATCGGCCAGCTCGCGGGCCTGCGGCGCGGTGTCGGCAAGGGGTTTTTCACAATAGACGTGTTTGCCAGCCAGAAGCGCCGCCCTGGCGACGTCAAAGTGCAGGTTGTCCGGCAGGCAGATGTCGATCAGGTCGACATCGGGGTCGTTCACGGCGTCCTGCCATCTGTCGAGGATCTTTGCACCGGGCGCGCGGAACGCCAGGTCTTTGGCCGCTGCCGGGTTCGTCTCGACCAGGGTTGTCACGCGGGCTGTGCCGTTCTGGGGACCAAAGAAATGAGGGAAGCTCTGGTAGGCCATCGCATGGACCTTGCCCATCCAACCCGAGGCGCCAAGCACGGCAACTCTGACTTCGCTCATTTCATTGTCCTTTCGTTCAGTCTTTGCTGGATGCGCGGATCACCAACCGCACCGGGCTGCGGGCCTCGGGGGGCGGGGCGACGCCATCCTTGATCCAGGCCACGATCTGCCGCGCGGCCGAGGCGGCGAAATCGGGAATATTGCAGCTGACAGTTGTCAGTGGCGGATAGCTGTCCTGTCCGTCTTCGATGTCATCGAACCCGACCACGCGAAGCTCGGGCCCGGCCTTGATCCCGAGGTCCGGACATGCGGCAAGGACGCCAAGCGCAACAAGGTCATTAAAGCAGATCACCCCATCCACATCGGGATGCTCTGCGTGCAGAAGCGCGGCCATGGTCTTGCCAAAGGCCCGGGTCGATTGTCCGGTCAGAATGAGCGGATCAAGCCCGCGTTCCTTAAGGACAGACAGATAGCCGGCCATACGTGCACGGGTTACGGGGCGTCCTTCCAGCCCGCCAAGAAAGGCGATCCTGCGGCATCCCTGTTCCAGCAGATGCTCGGCGGCCAGGCGGCCGCCCGTCAGGTAATCGGGTGCAAGCAAGGGAAATGTCCCGCCGTCCCGTTCCAGCGTCCGGAAGACCTGCATCGTGGGTGTGTTCGCGGCATCCAGCACGGCCAGGGTTGAGGCTTCGTCACCGTAAGCGGGCGAGATGATGAAGCCCGACACCCCGTGTTCGACCAGGGACGAGATCATCTGACTTTGCAAGTCCGGGTCTTCATCGGTGTTGGCGAGAACCGTCGCAAATCCCGCTTTGGCGAGTTCCATCTGAAAGAGCGCCGCGAATTCCGTGAAGAACGGGTTGCGCAGGTCGTTGATCACCAGCCCGATCAAACCCGACGTGGAAGACCGCAGGGTCGCCGCCGAGCGGTTGTAGACATAGCCGATATCCACCATCGCCTTGCGGACCGATTTGCGTGTTTCATCCTTGACCGACGTTGCCCCTTGCAAGACGAGACTGACGGTGGATTTCGACACGCCGGCCTGTTTGGCGACGTCGAGGATGGTGGGGCGGCTTTTCATGTGCTGGTCTCCTTTGGCCCCTTTCTATACGTCGAGGTCGAGAACCAGAATGCCGTCGATGCCGCCGGCGGCATGCGCCACAAGCTGGCCGCCCAGGGCCTTGTGTTCGTCGTTGTCGGCATAGGCTTGCAGCGCCGCCCAATCGTCAAAATCGATGACAAAGCCGTGCATGTAGCCACGTTCGATCTGTTCCGGGCTTTCGGACCGCCCGCCAGTGAAATGTGCCGCCCCGGGCAGCCTGTCCGTCAAATCGGCCAGCCCGTCATAGATGCCCTTGATTGTGGCCTCGGGCACGTCGGGTTTGAATCTGGTCAGAACGATATGGCGGATCATGTGGACAGTCCTTGATCTTGTTTGATCATGTCGGCGGCCTTTTCGCCGATCATGATGGAGGGCGCGTTGGTGTTGGATGAGGTGACATTGGGCATGACGGACGCATCGGCCACACGCAGGCCGTCGATGCCGTTGAACTGCAGGCGCGGGTTGAGAACGGCCCCGTCGTCAACGCCCATCCGGCACGAGCCCGCGCAATGGTGCGAAGTTTTCGAATGGACGCATATGAAGTTGAAATACTCGTCGTCCGTCCTCACATCCGGACCGGGCAGGCGCTCGGCCAGGATGTATTTGCTCAGCGCGGGTTGCGAGAGGATCTCTTGCACCAGCTTCAATCCGCGGATCGACATTTCGCGGTCATAGGGGTCCGAAAGATAGTTCGGATCAATAAGCGGCATGTCCCTTGGGTCCGCCGATTGCAGCCGGACTGTTCCGCGCGAGCGTGGGCGCAGGTGGCAGGCGTTGAGCGTCACACCGCCGTTTCGCATCGCCGCAACGCCCGCTTCGATACCTGTCCCCAAACCAAGGTGCAGCTGGATGTCCGGAGTTTCGGCGCTTTGATCGGCGTACCAAAAGCCCCCCGTCTCAAACAGGCTGGACGCCACAGGCCCCTTGCGGGTGAAAAGATATTGCAACCCGGCCAAAGCGCTGAGGTGCAGTTTGGCATAACGGTCATAGGTGTGCGGCCCGGTCACTTCGCATATGGCGTAGAGGTCAAGGTGGTCCTGCAAGTTCGCCCCGACGTTCGGCTGGTCATAGACCACGTCGATACCCAGCTCGGCGAGGTGGTCTGCAGGGCCGATGCCGGACAATTGCAACAGCCTGGGCGACCCGATCGCGCCCGAAGACAGAATGACTTCGCGGTCAGCGGTGATCACCGAACCGCCGATCATCTCGACCCCTGTCGCGCGACCATGTTCGACGATGATGCGCTTGACCTGCGCTTTGGTCTGGATCGTCAGGTTCTTCCGGCCTCGCGCTGGCCCAAGAAACGCCATTGCGGCAGACGACCGGCGGGCGTTCCTTTGGGTCAGCTGGTAATAGCCGGCGCCCTCTTGTTTCTCGGCGTTGACGTCCGTGGTTTTGGGAATGCCCACTTGTCCGGCCGCGTCGATAAAGGCATCGCAGATGGGCAGGGGGGCGGCGGGCATGGACACGCCAAGTGGCCCGCCCTTTGCGTGGAAGCGGCCATTGTGAGTGTCGTTGTCCTCGGACTTTTTGAAATAGGGCAGCACATCCTCATAGCTCCACCCTTCACAGCCCATCTGACGCCAGCCGTCGTAATCCTGTGCAGCGCCGCGCGTGTAGATCTGTGCGTTGATCGCAGACCCACCCCCGATGACCTTGGCCTGAGTATAGGTGAACACCTTGTTCTGCATCGCCTTTTGCGGAACTGTCGACCATCCCCAGGATCCGATGCCCTTGGTCATCTTGGCAAAGCCTGCGGGCAGATGAAAAAACGGATGGCGGTCGCTGCCGCCAGCTTCCAAAAGCAGCACCCGCGCGCCGGGGTCTTCGGACAGGCGGGCCGCAATGACCGATCCGGCAGAGCCACCGCCGATCACGATGAAATCATATCCTCGGCTGCTCATGCGGCATACTCCGTCCGGGTGATGTGGCGTCCTGCCCGCAAGGCAAGCGCGGCAATGGTCAGCGCCGGGTTGACGGCGGCAGAGGTTGGCAGGACCGAGGCGTCAACAATGAACAGGTTCCGGTGATCATGGCTGCGGCAATGGCTGTCTACGACGCTTGTCTTCGGGTCATTGCCCATGCGGGCCGTGCCGCATTGATGCGACGGCGTGCGCCGATCAAACGCCCGCGACAGGACAATCGGAAACCCGACCTGCCTTAGGACACGCTTCAGCTCCTGCACCAGGTGCAGGTGCGCATCCCAGTTCGACCTTTGCCAATCCAGCTTGATCTGCCCGTTCCGAAGTGTCACCCGGCTGCCTGGCCGCGGCAGGTCTTCTGACATTGCGTAGAAATCAAAGCTTCTGGCGGCGATCCAGTGGGCGATCCATCGTGGCAACGGTGTTGTTGCCGCAAGAATGGGCCCTGTGACCTTGCCCAGCATCTGCACATTGCCAAGCGCAGGGCGGATGTTGGACCGGTGGTAGAAATCGTTCAGCATCAGTGTCTTTTGGTAAATGCTGCGGTTCTTGCGCAGAGGGTGCAGGGCCAGCACGGCAGAGCAATTGTGGTTCATAAAGTTGCGCCCCAATTGGTCAGACCCGTTCGCCAGCCCAGTCGGGAAATTGTCATCGGCCGACCGCAAAAGAAGCGCAGCGGTCTGCACCGCGCCTGCGGCCACAACAAAGCGGGACGCGGTCAGACGCTCTCCGCTGGCGAGAACGGCAGCCGTCACCAGGCCCTTGGGGTCGCATTCAAGGCGCGTGACCTTGGCGCCGGTGCGCAACGTCACGTTCTTGTGGGCCAGCGCTGCCGCGAGACCGCCGGTCTCGGCATCCATCTTGCCACCACAGGTGTTGGGGTAGGCATCCCAAGTGGTCTGACCGCCCGAGCGCCACGCGGCCAGATCGACCCCAAGCGGAATATGCGACGGATGCAGCCCGGCACGTTTCAGGCGCTTTCGCAGATCCGCCACATCCGGTTCATCCGGTACGGGGGGGTGGGGGTAATCGCCGGAATGGGCCGGTTCGGTGGGATCACCCTTCATGCTGCCGCGGACCTGGTACAGCTCTTCGGCAGCCTGATAATCCGCTTCGAGGTCCGCATAGCCAATCGGCCAGCCGGGCGTTTGGCCATCGGAATGGGACACGGCATGAAAATCGGAGGCGCGGTAGCGAATTAAGGCCGCGCCATAGAACTTTGAATTTCCGCCGACATAATAGTAGTTGCCGGGATTGAACGGTCGGTCCTGTGCGTCCAGCCAGCTTTCCTCGGGGCGGAAAACACCATCGCCAAAAATTGCCTTCGCGTCGCGATCCAGTGCCGAAGCGCGAAGATGCGTCCCGCGCTCAAGGATCATGATCTTGCGGCCCGTGGCCGCCAGCGCCGCCGCCAGCGTGGCACCGCCCATGCCGGAACCGACGATGATGACATCGGCATCCATCAGGGGGCGATCCGCATTTCGGTTTCGGGATCGAAGGCGACCGCCTTTTCCATGTTCACGGCAAACGGGAAGTCCGCTCCCGGGCGCACATCCGCATCGGATCGCATGCGCGCAATCACGTCGGTTCCACCAAGCGTCATCGTGACAAACGTGTCCGATCCTGCGGGTTCGGTGACCTCAATCCGGTTGGTCATCCGGGCGATATTCGTTGATTTGCGATCAGCCGCATCTTCGTCCGTGATTGTTTCAGGGCGGATGCCCAGCATGATGTCGCGGCCGTCCCATGCCGCCAGGTTGTTCTGACTGAAGGGCAAAGACACGGTCGACCCGTCGTGAAGAGCCACGTTGGCAACAGGTTTGCCCGCTTTCAGGGCGACCTTGGCCGGGACGACATTCATGGCCGGTGATCCCATGAACGTGGCGACAAAGACATTGGCCGGGCTGTCGTAGATTTCCTGTGGCGTTCCCAATTGCTGAACATAGCCACCGTACATGACCGCAATACGGGTCGAGAGGGTCATCGCCTCGATCTGGTCGTGGGTGACGTAGACAATCGTGGTGCCCAGCTTCTGGTGCAGCTTTTTGATCTCGGTGCGCATGTCCACGCGCAGCTTGGCGTCAAGGTTCGACAGAGGTTCATCAAACAGAAAGACATCGGGGTCGCGGACCAGGGCGCGGCCCATGGCGACACGCTGACGCTGCCCGCCTGACAGCGCACCGGGCTTGCGATCCAGCAATTGTTCGATCTGCAGCAGTTCGGCGACATCCTTCATCGCTTTTTCCCGCGCGGGTTTTGGCGTGCCATGCATCTCGAGCCCGAAAGTGATGTTTTGGCCAACGGTCATATTGGGATAGAGAGCATAGCTTTGGAACACCATCGCGATGTTGCGCCTCGAGGGGTGGACGCCGTTCATCACCTTGTCTTTGATGCGGATCTCGCCGCTGGTGATATCCTCGAGCCCCGCGATCATGTTCAAAAGCGTCGACTTTCCGCAGCCGGACGGGCCGACAAGGACAAGGAATTCACCTTCCTCGACCGAAATGTCCACTTTGTGCAGAACCTCGACCGCACCATAGGATTTTGTTGTGTTGTCGATATCGAGGAAACCCATATCAGTCGCTCCACTTATTTGTGTGAGGCGCGCGCCGGACGCGCGCCTCAGTGATGTTACAGGGCCAGCTCGACCGCTTCGGCAAGTTGCTCGGCCGCGTCTTCGGGGGTCATGTCGGTGTTGAAGAACTCGGTGATGACGTCCGTTGCAGCCCCGACCACGCTTGCTTGGGCCGCGTGGGTACCCGCAAATGTCGGAACGGCGGTTCCGGCGGTGTCGCTCGCCGAGAAGTCAGCCGCGGTTGCTTGTGCGCAGGCATCCAGCGCCGAAAAATCCGCGTCGGTCCGGGCGGGAATTGCCCCCTTTGCCTGGTTGAACGCGACCTGGACTTCGGGGTTCATGATCGCGCTCGCCAGGGTTGCCTGAGCGGTTGCGGCACTTTCATCCGGCTGCGCAAAAAAGCTGAGCGAGTTCACAAGATAGACAAACCCGCCATCCCCGATTTTCGGCACAGGAATGCAGGCAAAGTCCTCGCCTGCAACTTGCCCGGCATTCGTGAACTCACCCTTTGCCCAATCCCCCATGATCTGCATGGCGGCTTCGCCCTTGATGACCATGGCGGTGGCCAGGTTCCAGTCGCGGCCCGAGAAGTCTTCGTCGACCATGCCGCGGATTTCGGCCATCTGCGCGAAAACGGCCCGCATCGTTTCGGAATTCAGCGCCTCCGGGTCGAGATCGACCAACGCGGCGCGATAGAAATCCGAACCGCCGACACCGAGGACGAGGGCCTCGAACATGTAGGCCTCTTGCCAGGCCTGCCCGCCGTGCGCGATTGGCACGATGCCGGCCTCGGCAAAGCGCGGCGCAAGGGCGTTGAATTCCTCCCACGTGGTCGGGAAGTCTGCTCCGATCGCATCAAAGGCCGCCCGTGACGCCCAGATCATGTCGGTGCGATGGACGTTGGTCGGGGCTGCCACATAGGCACCGTTGATCTTGTTGAAATCCTGCACCGCCTGGGGCAGGACATCGTCCCAACCCTCGGCCTTGGCGACCGCGTTGACGTCGCCAAGGAGCCCTTCGTTCGCCCAGTCGATGATGTTCTGACCCAGCATGAGCATTGCTGCCGGCGGGTCACCCGCCGCAATCCGGGCCTGCAGCGCGGTCTTGGCCTGATCGCCCCCACCGCCTGCCACCGGGGCATCCTGCCACGCGACGCCGGCCTCGACGACCTTGTCCCTGATCACGCCCAGGGCCGCGGCCTCGCCTCCGGATGTCCAGAAATGCATGACCTCAACGCTGTTCTGTGCGACGGCCTGCGTGGATGATAGGCAAAGTGCGATGGCAGCTGTGTTGGCAAGTCTCTTCATTTGTGATTTTCCTCTCATGTTGGGATCGGCTCACGAAACCGATGGTTGTTGATCTCAACATGGTCGGGAGCGGTTGCCGCCGCGTCCCGGCCAACGACCTCACTATCCTTTGACTGATCCGGCCATCAGGCCACGCACAAAGTAGCGGCCTGCGACGATGTAAACGAGAAGGGTTGGAAGGGCGGCAAGGATCGCGCCCGCGAAGTGGACATTGTATTCTTTGACGCCGTGCGAAGCCTGGACCAGGTTGTTCAGAGCAACGGTCATCGGCTGGCTGTTGGCGCCGGCGAAGGAGGCGCCAAAAAGGAAGTCGTTCCAGATATTGGTGAACTGCCAGATGATCGACACCACGGCGATCGGCCCCGATGACGGCAGCAGGATCCGCCAGAAGATCTGAAAGAACCCGGCCCCGTCAATCTGCGCGGCGCGGATCAGCTCGGTCGGGAAAACGGCATAGTAATTTCGGAAATACAGGGTCGTGAAGCCGATACCATAGACCACATGGACCAGCACCAGCCCCTGGGTTGTCCCGGCCATGCCCATCAACCCCAGCATCCGCGCCATCGGGATCAGAACGATCTGAAACGGAATGAAGCAGGCAAAGAGCATCAGGCCGAACAGGATCGTATCCCCGCGGAACCGCCATTTTGTCAGCACATAGCCGTTGAGCGCGCCAAGCACGGTCGAGATCGCCACAGCGGGCACGACCATTTTGATCGAGTTCCAGAAGTAGGGTTGCAAACCTGTCGGCTCGACGCCGATCTGGGCGGAGGACCACGCCTTGGCCCAGGGCTCGAGCGTAAAGACCTGCGGCAGATTCATCATCCCGCCGCCCGTGATTTCATTCAGCGGTTTGACGGAATTGACCACCATCACATAGAGCGGCAGCAAGTAGAACAGCGCAAACAGCAGCAGCACGAGGTAGATCAGCGTGCGGGCCACGCGGCCCGTGCGGATGGCCGTGTCCTGGGTCGCAACAGACATCACTTCTTCTCCCGCAATTCGGCATAGAGGTAGGGGATCATGATCGCCGCGATGGTCATAAGCATGATCGTGGCGGATGCCGCACCGATGCCCATCTGGTTGCGGCTGAACGTGTAGGAATACATGAACGTCGCCGGCAATTCGGTCGCCCGGCCAGGGCCGCCTCCGGTCAGGGCAATCACAAGGTCAAAGGTCTTGATCGCCAGGTGGCTCAGGATCACGAAAGCCGACAGGAATGCAGGCCGCAGTTGCGGTATGATGATCCGGCGGTAGAGGTTCCAGTTCGAGGCACCGTCCATTTGCGCGGCTTTCAGGATTTCGTTGTCGATCCCCCGCAGCCCGGCCAGAAACATCGCCATGACAAACCCGCTGGTTTGCCAGACAGCAGCCAGAACGACCGTGTAGATGGCAAAGTCGCGGTTCTTGATCCAGTCGAACTCGAACGTCGTCCAGCCCGAGGTCTGCAGCACATTCTCAAGCCCGATCCCAGGGTCAAGGAACCACTTCCACGCCGTCCCTGTCACGATGAACGACAGCGCCATCGGGTAGAGATAGATCGTCCGGATCACCCCTTCGGCGCGGATTTTCTGATCCAGAAAGATCGCAAGGCTCAGCCCCAGAACAGTGCAAATCGAAATATAGAGCGCGGCAAATATGCCCATGTTCTTCAGCGAGACTTCCCAGTGGCTCAGCCTCCAGAGCTTGGAGTAGTTCTCCCAGCCGACCCAGCCGTAGGATGGCAGCAGACGGCTGTCAGTGAACGAAAGGTACACCGAGAAGATGATGAAGCCGTAGACAAAGACCAGCACCAAGGCCAGCGATGGTGACAGGACCAGCTTGGGTAACCAGGATTGCAGTCGCGTCTTGAAGTCCGCGTCGGCGACATGTGCCATTACGCGCCCCTTTTAGGCTGAGAAGTGAGTGTTGTTCTTTGTGGCAGGGCGACGTTTCCGCCGCCCCACCACTGGGAGGTAAGCGCTGTTCTTACTGAGCGAGCTCAACCGCTGTGACCAGTTCCTCGACAGCGGTTTCGCTGTCGTACTCGCCGTTGAAATGCGCTGTGATCACGTCATAGATCGCGTTCTTGACCGCCGCCTCGTTGGCGTGGCCATGGGCCATGGAGCCAAACAGGTTGCCGCTTGCGGCGGCGGCGGCAAGGTCTGCCATGCCCTGTTTGCCGCACGCGTCAAAGTCGGCGTCGGATACGTCGGTCCGTGCGGGCACCGAGCCTTTGACCACGTTGAACGCGGACTGGAACGAAGGCGACAGGATCGCAGAGGCCAAAGCGGCCTGTTGTGCCGAGACTTCACCGCCTTGATCGAACATCATGAACTGGTCGGCGTTGAAGGTGACCTGTTCCTGAGTGCCGGGGAAGCGGAAGCAAAGGAAGTCCTGATCGGGGACCTGGCCGGCGTTCAGGAATTCGCCCTTGGCCCAGTCGCCCATCATCTGAAAGCCTGCTTCGCCGTTGATGACCATGGCGGTGGCGAGGTTCCAGTCGCGGCCCGAGAAGTTCTCGTCGACGTTGGCGCGGATCACGGCCATGCGATCAAAGGCCTCTTTCATCGCGTCAGAGCCAAGCGCGGCGGGGTCCAGATCGACAAAAGCCGCCGTGTAGCCGTCGGGGCCCAGCGTGGACATTGCCACCGCGTCAAACACCGTGGCTTCCTGCCAGGGCTGGCCGCCATGCGCGATCGGGGTGACGCCTGCAGCGGCGAGGGTTTCCATGGCCGCGGCGAAGTCTTCCCAGGTCTTCGGAACGGAAATGCCGTTGGCATCCAGAACGGCTTTGTTCGCCCACACCCAGTTGGTCGAATGCACGTTCACGGGTGCCGACACCCAGGCGCCGTCCACTTTTGCAAATCGTTGCAACGCCTGCGGCACAACTGCGTCCCAGCCTTCGGCGGCGGCCACCTCGTTCAGGTTCGCCAAGGCGCCTTGCTTGGCCCAGTCGATGATGTCAAAGCCAAGCCCCTGCACGGCTGTCGGAGCGTTGCCAGCGGTGACACGCGCGCGCAGCACGGTCATCGCCTGCTCGCCGCCGCCGCCCGCCACAGGCATGTCGGTCCAGCCGATACCCTGACCTTCCAGATCTTCTTTCAGCACGTTCAACGCGGCGGCTTCACCGCCGGATGTCCACCAGTGCAGCACCTCGACGCCGCCGTGCCCGTCCGCCTTGGCGGCACCGGCCAGTGATGTCAGTGCCAGCGCAACAGCGGTTGTTTTCAAGTAAGAACGCATTTGGTCTCCTCCCATGAAGCGTTTCAAAAGGCGCGCCTTCAGGCGCTTGTTGTTACCCAAGGTGAGCGGCTGTCGCGTCCGACGCGCATGACCAGCGATTTCACCTCGAGAAATTCGTCGAACCCGTATTTTCCGATTTCGCGGCCCTGGCCGGACTGTTTGACGCCGCCAAAAGCCAGCTCTGGAAAGCCATCCATCCAGGTATTGGTCCAAACCGTGCCGGCATGCGCCCGGCGTGCGAATTCCAGGCAAGTATGGATGTCGTTGCTCCAGATCCCCGCAGAGAGGCCGTAGTCGCTGTCGTTCGTGAGCGCGATCGCCTCATCCAGTGTCCTGAACGTCAGGACCGTCAGTACCGGGCCAAACACCTCTTCGCGGGCGATCGCCATGTCCGGGGTGACGTTTGTCACCACCGTTGGCTGATAGAACTGGGTGCCAAGGCCGGCGACGGGCAGGGGCTCTCCGCCCAGTTCAATCCTTGCGCCTGCCTTGATCGCGTCCTTTACGTAGGCGTCAATCCTGGCGGTGTGCTCGGGGGTCACGATCGCGCCGACCTGTGTGCTGTCATCCAGCGGGTCGCCAAATCTGACCTGACGCGACAAGGCGACAACGCGGGTCACAAAGGCCTCGGCTATGTCCGCGTGCACGATGATCCGGCTGGATGAGTTGCAGCACTGGCCCACGTTGAAATAGATGCCGAAGGTCACGGCGTCGGCGGCATTCTCAAGGTCTGCATCCGGCATGATGACCTGCGGGTTCTTGCCGCCCAGTTCCAGCGCAACCTTTTTCAAAGTGCCCGAAGCCGCCTGCGTGATGCGCTTGCCTACGGCGGTCGAGCCGGTAAACGTCACCATGTCCACGTCCTTGTGGGCGGACATCAGGCTGCCAACCGGCTGGCCGTAGCCAAGCACGATGTTGCACACACCTGCGGGCAGGCCTGCCTCGATCAGCAATTCGCCCAACATGACAGTCGAGGAGGGGGTCATCTCGGACGGCTTCACGACCACGGTGCATCCGGCTGCGAGGGCAAAGGGCAGCTTTTGGCTGAGGATCCAGAACGGAAAGTTCCACGGCGTGATGATCGACACGACACCGATGGGATCCTTGACCACAACGCCCAGCATATCGTCGCCCAGGGCATTGTGACTGTCGCCGTGGGACGTGCGGGCCAACGCGGCGGCATAGCGCCAAAGGTCCGCCGCGCCGCCCACTTCGCCGCGAGACTGGCTGATCGGCTTGCCGCTCTCCAGCGTCTCCTGCACGGCGATGCGCTCGACATTCGCTTCGATCAGATCGGCGACTTTCAGCAGGATAGCCGCCCTTTCCCGGGCGGAAATCCGGCTCCAGATCCCGGCGTCAAAGGCGCGGCGGGCCGCGGCAATGGCCGCTTCTGTCTCGGCCTCGGTGCCCAGAGCACTGCGGCTTGCGACGACGCCATGCGACGGCGACCGACGTTCGAAAGTCTGTGCTCCCGCGACCCAATCTCCGTCGATCAGGTGTCTTGCGGAAAAGGCGGGGGGCAAATCGCGGGCCGTTGCCGGATTGATGGTCAGGTCTTTCATGTCCTATTGCCCCGTAAATTTTGGAGAACGCTTGCCGAGGAAGGCATCCACGCCTTCCTGCCGGTCTTCACTCGGGCCGGCCGCGGCAGCGCCCAACGTTTCGATCGCAGCGCCGCGGTCTTCACCGACGGCCCCGTGGATCATCGCTTTTGCGATTTCGTTCGCGCGCGGGGATATATCGGCCAGTCCTTCGGCCATCTGCTTGGCGACGCCTAGTGCGTCATCTGCCACTTCCGCCACAAAACCGAATTGCGCGGCACGCTCGGCCGAAATGCGGCGGCCGAACAGAGCCATTTCCTTGGCGACAGGTTCCGGCAAAAGGCGCATCAGCCGCTGGGTGCCGGACCATCCCGGAACGATGCCGACCTTTGCCTCTGGCAAGGCCAGCGTCGCGCGTGGGGTGATGACCCGGATGTCACAGGCGGCGGCCAGTTCCAGCCCGCCGCCAAATGCGTGGCCGTTCAAGGCGCCAATCGTGGGCTTTGACAGGCGGGCTAGCCGGTCAAAGATGCGATGACCGTCACGGACCCATCCTCTTGCGAATTCGGCAGGCGAAAGAGCCCCCCATTCGGCAATGTCTGCGCCGCAGCAGAACGCCTTGTCTCCGGCGCCGGTGACGATGACAGCCCGCGTCTGGGGGCTGCGGTCGATCTGGATCAAGTGCTGATCAAGCGAGTCCAGCATCGCCATGGTCAACGCGTTCAGCTTTGCCGCGTTCGACACCGTCAGCACCGCGATCGAGCGATCATATGACAGGGTGACCGCGCTCACAGGACCAACCCCATCGGTGCGTCAGCCAGCAATGACCTGGGCAGAACCTTTGCGTTCTCGGCCACCTGAACCCGACCTTGCGACGGGCCCACGATGTGATCTTGCGGGATGATCCCCGGCATGATCTCGGTCGCGACAAGCCCGCTTTCCCGGAGCGAGATCACGCACCGTTCCGTCACGTAGATCACGTTCTGCCCCTGTTCGCGGGCGCGCTTGCCCGAGAAGGTGACATGTTCGACCTCGTCCACCATCTTGGTGAATTTCCCAGGCGCCTCGATGTTGATGCCCTCAGGGGTCAAGCCGATCCTGGCGCCTGCCTCGAACCAGCCGGAAAAGACGATGCTTTTGGCTTTGGCGGTAATATCGACAAAGCCGCCACAGCCTGCGGTCAGATAGGGTTTCTTTCCCAGTTTCGAGACGTTGACGTTCCCCTCAACGTCGACCTCCATGAAGGACAGAAAGGATTTGTCGAAACCGGCGCCCTGAAAGTAAATGAACTGCTGCGGCGACGGGACATATGCGTCGGCATTCGACGCGCAGCCAAAGGCAAACCCGGTGAGGGGGACGCCGCCCACCGCGCCTTGCTCGATCGCCCAGGTGACAGCGTCCGGATGACCTTCTTCCAGCAGAACGCGTGGGACCATGGCGCTGATCCCGAAACCCAGATTGGCGGTCATCCCGCGCTTCAGCTCCATCGCCGCCCGGCGCGCGATCACCTTCTCAACGCCATGTTCGGCAAGGGTAAAGCTGCTCCAGGGGCGCATGATTTCGCCGGAAATCGCCGGATCATACAGGGTTTCAGTTGTCTGCTTCTGATCCGGATCAACGACAACGCAATCCACCAGATGGCCCGGTACCCGCACGTCATGCGGGCGCAGGGATCCGTTCGCGGTCACCCGTTTGACCTGAGCGATCACCAGACCGCCATTGTTGCGCACGGCAATCGCCTGTTCGAGCCCGCCCAGATAGGCCCCTTCGTGTTCGTATGTCAGATTGCCGCGCTCATCGGCGGTCGTGGCCCGAAGGATCGCGACGTCAGGCGCGATATTGGGAAAATGCAGCCATGTCCTGCCGCCAAATTCGGTCCGCGTGACGATCGGCACAGCTGCACCTTTTTCGTTCATCGCGCAGCCCTGGCGGATCGGATCAACAAAGGTGTCCAGCCCGACTTCGGTCAGCACGCCCGGGCGTTTGGCCGCAGCTTCGCGGTACATGTCAAACATGATGCCAGAGGGCACGTTGTACGCCGCAACCCGGTTTTCAACGATCATCTTCCAGATTTCAGGCATCGCCACGCTTGATGGCCCCGAGGGGTAGGACCCCGCCAGCACGCGGGCCAGCAAACCGTCCTTGGCAAGATGGTCCATCCCCTTGACGCCATAGACGTCTCCGGCTGCGATGGCGTGCAGTGACGTGATGTTGCGCGGGTGGCCTTCGGCGTCAAATCGCGCCCCGATGGCTGCCAAGACGGCGTCCGGACAGCCGAGCGTCGAAGAAGACGACACCGCAACCACTGCATCATCAGCAATCCGCGCGACAGCGTCTGAAACCGCAACGACCTTGGACATCATTTCCTCCCACGCGTTCCTGGAAGTCAGAATTTGGAACGTTCCATATTCAATATTGGAACGTTCCAAATTCAGCAAACGAAAAATGATGTTTCGAGATTTACGTTATGTTTCAGGAGCTAAGGGGGGCTTTTCCTGCTCTGGGCGCAGCGCAGTGGGTGCCGTGCAGAACGC
>JAHDCH010000007.1:0-18674 GCA_020629995.1 Pseudaestuariivita sp.
AGGATGTGGATCTGGGCGATGTGGCGCGGGCCGAGCTTGAGACAGGCGCGCAGGATGCGGTCTTTGATGCGGACACCGGTGATGTCGTGGGTCCGGCTCCGTCCGAATTTGGCCCCGCACTTTACCGGGTCAATGCCGTTCTGGCCGCTCAGGTCACCAGCTTCGAGGACGCCCGCGACGATCTGGTGGCCGAATACCAGCGCGACCGTGCGGCGCGGCTGATCGAAACGCAGCTGCAACCGATCGAAGACCTTCTGGCCGGCGGCGCCACCATCGAAGAGCTGGCGGACGAGACCGACATGCAGCTGGGCACGCTTGACTGGACCCAGCAAAGCGAAGACCCGATTGCCGCCTATCCCGAATTTGGCGCCCGCGCCGCCAGCACAGAACCGGGTGATTTCCCCGAACTTGCCGAATTGTCGGACGGTGGCATCTTTGCCCTGCGCGTGGACGAAGTCCGCCCGCCGCAGCCCGAACCTTTTGACGACGTGACCGACGAGGTCGCCGCCGCGTGGCGCAGCGCCGAAACCGGCACCCGCCTTCTGGCGCAGGCCGAAGAGGCCGCCGCGCAACTGGGCGAAGGCCGCACCTTTGCCGCCCTTCAGCTGACCCCGCAGACCGAAACCGGCCTGATCCGCCGCGGCTTTGTCGATGGCGCGCCGCGCGATCTGCTGGTCACCGCCTTCGAAATGGCGCAAGGCGAGGTCCGCGCCTTTGCCGCAGGCGAAGAGGCCGTGATCCTGCGCCTCGACAGTATCAACGCGCCCGACATGGCCTCCGAGGACAGCACCCAGCTCTTGGGCACCGTGACCGATCAGGTGTCAGGCGGCATCGCCCAGGACCTGTTCCAGGCCCTGGCCAATGATGCGCAGGCACGGGCGGGCATTTCGCTGGACCAACAGGCGATCACGGCCGTGCACACGCAATTTGCCGGCGGCCTCTAAGGCACAGCCGGAGTCAAAGGCAGACCCATGCAGCTGACCCCAGATTTTGAAACATTCGCCGCGGCACATGCGCGCGGCGAAAACCAGGTGGTCTATGCCCGGCTGGCCGCGGACCTCGACACGCCCGTGTCGCTGATGCTCAAGCTGGCAGGCGACCAGCGTGACGCGTTCATGCTGGAATCGGTCACGGGCGGTGAGGTGCGCGGGCGCTATTCGATCGTCGGCCTCAAACCGGATCTGGTCTGGCGCTGCCGCGGCACCGAAGCCGAGATCAACCGCTCGGCCCGCTTTGACCCCGACGCCTTTGCGGCCGAGCCTTCGGACCCGCTCAGCTCGCTTCGCGCCCTGATCGCCGAAAGCCACATCGACCTGCCCTCCGATCTGCCGCAGGCGGCGGCGGGCCTCTTTGGGTATCTGGGCTATGACATGATCCGCCTGGTCGAACATCTGCCGGATGTGAACCCCGACCCGCTGGGCCTGCCCGATGCGGTGATGATCCGCCCGTCTGTTGTTGCGGTGCTGGATGGCGTCAAAGGTGATGTGATCATCGTCGCCCCTGCCTGGGTGACCGATGGCATCTCGGCCAAGGCCGCGTATGCGCAGGCCGCCGAACGGGTGATGGACGCGCTGCGCGATCTTGACCGCGCGGTGCCCGCCGAAAGCCGTGACCTGGGCCAGGCCGGCCCTCTGGCCGACCCCGTGTCGAACTTCACCCATGACGGATATCTCGCCGCGGTCGAGGCGGCCAAGGAATATATCCGCGCGGGCGACATCTTTCAGGTGGTGCCGTCCCAGCGCTGGTCGGTCGACTTCCCCTTGCCGCCCTTTGCGCTCTACCGCTCGCTGCGCCGCACCAATCCGTCGCCGTTCATGTTCTATTTCAACTTCGGCGGCTTTCAGGTGGTCGGCGCCAGCCCCGAGATCCTCGTGCGGGTCTTTGGCCGCGAAGTGACGATCCGCCCCATCGCCGGCACCCGCCCGCGCGGCGCGACACCCGCCGAAGACGCGGCAAACGAGGCCGACCTGATGGCCGACGCCAAAGAGCTGGCCGAGCATCTGATGCTGCTGGATCTGGGGCGCAACGACGTGGGCCGTGTCGCCCGGATCGGCACCGTGCGTCCGACCGAAGAATTCATCGTCGAACGCTACAGCCACGTCATGCATATCGTGTCCAACGTGGTGGGCGAGTTGTCCGAGGAACATGACGCGCTGTCCGCCTTCTTTGCCGGAATGCCCGCGGGCACCGTGTCCGGCGCGCCCAAGGTCCGCGCTATGGAAATCATCGACGAGCTGGAGCCGGAAAAGCGTGGCGTCTACGGCGGCGGGGTGGGCTATTTCAGCTCGGGCGGCGACATGGATATGTGCATCGCCCTGCGCACCGCCCTGATCAAGGACGAAACGCTTTACATCCAGGCCGGCGGCGGCGTTGTCTATGACAGCGACCCCGAAGCGGAATATATGGAAACCGTGCACAAATCCGGCGCCATCCGCCGCGCAGCCGCGGATGCCGCCCGGTTCACCGACAAGGGCAATTGACCACACGCCCGGGCGTCCGGTCCTTTTTCTTCTGGCGGAAAATATCCCGGGGTCTGGGGCAGCGCCCCAGTCCGCCCCCGGATCATTGCCTAGCCGCCTGACGCATTCAGCACCATCGACACAGGCACCAGCCCCACTTGCGCGGCGCGGTCCTGCAGCCCCCACAAAAGCAGCGCGCTGACCGTGTCCGGCGCCAGGCGCCCCACCATCACCACTCCATCCTCCTGGCGCGCCTTGAATGCCGCCTGATCCAGGAACCGGCGCATCACCTTGGGATCCTGCCCATCGCCGTCAAAGTCGCGGAACACCGTGGCCGCGGGCACGCCCGTCTTGGCCGCCTGGGTGGCCGCTGCGTTCAGTCCCTTGGGGAACAGAACCAAACCGTGGCCTGTCTGGCTCAGGATTGCGGTCACCTGATCCGACACGGCGCGGCTGCCTTGCAGACCGGTGTCCGCCGTCTCCAGAACGCCAACGGCTTCGGGCACGGCGCTCAGCCGGGCAGCAAGGTTCACCTCGACATCCTGCGCTTGCGCGCCCTGCGGCACCGCCGCCAGCACCAGCACTTCCAGCCCCAGCGCCCGGTAGTCAGACGCGCGCCGCAAGGCTGTGTCCGACGTCGGGTCGACCGCCACGGTCACAGGATAGGGAAAGCCGTCCAAGACTTCCGGCCCCACCGGCCCCGTGCCATCGTCGATCAGCACAATCGACATCAGCGGCCGATCCGCCGCGATCTCGATTGGTTCGGCATAGAGACTGACCGGGCGCGCATCCGCGCCAGTCGGCGCGGCGACAGCCGTGTCCCCTTGTTGCGCCTCGGCCCCGCCTCCCACGCTGGGCAAACGCGGCGAACTGGCCGAAGCCAGCGATTGTGCGGGCCTTCCGATGCCGGGACGGCTCGGATCACTCGCCGGCCGGGCCAAAGCGGTCACCGCCGGCGCCGGAGGATCGGCAGGCGTGCCATCAGCATCGGGCAAGGTGTCAGCCGCATCAGCGCCGGGCAAAGCCGGGCGCGGCGCGGGCAGCGGCGCCTCGGACCCCGCAGCCAAATCGCCGGGCGCGGATTGCGCCGATGGCACGTCCGATGCTTGGGGCCGCGCCGCATCCGCCGTGACAGGCGCGGGCGTTGTGGCAACTTCCGGTGCGCCGGGCACCTCGGGCGTGCCCGTCAGCGCATCCCCCTGTCCGGTGGCCGCAGGCAGCGCCTGTTCGCCACTGACACCACCCACGGTGCTGTCCCCGATGCGGGGCGTCGCCAGCTGAGGCGCGGCGCTGTCAACCTCGGTCCCCGCCCCGGCCGGCTGTGCCGGAGCCGTCGCCGGCGCATCCTGCCCGGGGGCCGAGGGCGCCGATCCGGGCTGTGCGGCACGCGCGGGCGCAGTGTCGCCACCGGGCGCATCGCCCGCCGCGCCGGTTCCGGGGGATTGCGGCGCATCACCGGCCCCGCCTGCATCGGGCGCGGTGCCCGGATCACGCGCCTCTTCGGCCAGCGCAGCCAGAGTGTCGGGCGCATCGGCATCGGGCGCGGGCGTGACCGCCGCAGCTGCAGGGGCCGCCTCGGGCGTCACACCGGGATCAACCGCCGCCTCGGCCGCCGGAGCGCCCTGCGCAGAGGCTGGCGCATCGACCACAGGTTCGGGCTGTTTGAGGAAAGGACCGTCATCGGCCACCGAGATGACGGCAACACCCAACGCCGACAAAATGCCACCCCAGGCGGCTCCGGCCAAAAATCCACGCGCCATGCTCGCGCTCCCATGCCTGTCATACTGCCATCGGTCCGGCGCGCTTGTTGGCGTCTTGCCCGGACCGCCCGGCGCGACTATAGCCGTTAATGGGCCTTGCGCTCCACCCCTTTGTAAGACCGCCTCGCCAGACCGGGACAAAATCGCCGATGATGCTGCTGATCGACAACTATGACAGCTTTACCTACAACCTCGTCCATTATCTGGGCGAGCTGGGGGCCGAGATCACCGTGCGGCGCAACGATGCGCTGAACGTGCAAGAGGCGATGGCCCTGCGCCCTTCGTCGATCCTGCTGTCTCCGGGGCCGTGCGATCCGTCTCAGGCGGGCATCTGCCTTGCCCTGACCGAAGCCGCCGCCGAAACGCGCACCCCGCTGTTTGGCGTGTGCCTTGGGCACCAGACAATCGGTCAGGCCTTTGGAGGCCGCGTCGTCCGCCACAGCGAGATCGTGCATGGCAAGATGGGCGCGATGCACCACACCGGCAAAGGCGTCTTTGCCGGCCTGCCTTCTCCGTTCGAGGCAACGCGGTATCACAGCCTCGTGGTGGACCGCGCCACCCTGCCCGACTGCCTCGAAGTCACGGCCGAGCTGGAAGACGGCACCATCATGGGCCTGCGTCACCGCGAGCTGCCCATCGAAGGCGTGCAGTTCCACCCCGAAAGCATCCGGTCCGAACATGGCCATGCGATGCTGCGCAATTTCCTTGAGACCGTGCAGGTGCCCGCATGAGTGACGCGCTCAAACCCCTGATCGGCACCGCCGCCGACCGCGCCCTGACCCGGGCTGAAGCCGAGGCCGCGTTTGAAATCCTGTTCAACGGCGAAGCCACGCCCAGCCAGATTGGTGGCCTGCTGATGGCCATGCGCACACGCGGCGAAACGGTGGATGAATACGCCGCCGCCGCCGCCGTTATGCGCGCCAAGTGCAAGGCCGTGACCGCTCCACCGGGCGCGATGGACATCGTCGGCACCGGCGGTGACGGCAAAGGCACGCTCAACATCTCGACCGCCACCGCCTTTGTGGTGGCCGGCGCAGGCGTCACTGTGGCCAAACACGGCAACCGCAACCTGTCGTCCAAATCCGGCGCGGCGGACGCGCTGACCCAGATGGGCCTCAACGTGATGGTTGGGCCCGAGGTGGTCGAAGCCTCGCTCAAGGGCGCGGGGATCGGGTTCATGATGGCGCCCATGCACCATCCTGCGATTGCCCATGTCATGCCCACGCGGGCCGAACTGGGCACGCGCACGATCTTCAACATCCTTGGTCCGCTGACCAACCCGGCGGGCGTCAAACGCCAGCTGACCGGAGCCTTTTCCCGCGACCTGATCCGCCCGATGGCGGAAACCCTGCTGGCGCTGGGATCGGACAAAGCCTGGCTGGTCCATGGCTCGGACGGCACCGACGAGCTGACGATCACAGGCGTGTCCTGGGTCGCCGCTCTGGAAGACGGCGCCGTAACCATGCGCGAAGTGGTCCCTGCCGACGCCGGCCTGCCCGAACATCCGTTCGAAGCCATCGTTGGCGGCACGCCCGAAGAGAACGGCCGCGCCTTTGCCGCGCTGCTGGAGGGTGAGGCGTCGGCCTACCGCGATGCGGTCCTGTTGAACGCCGCCGCCGCGCTTGTGGTCGCAGACGCAGCGTCCGACCTTGCAACCGGAGCCGAGATGGCGCGTTCCTCCATCGACAGCGGCGCCGCCAAGCGCGCGCTGACCAAAGCCGCACAGATCACCAGCGAGGCCGCATGACCGACACCGTTCTTGACCGCATCAAGGCCTACAAGCTTGAAGAGATCGCCGCCGACAAGGAGGCCAAGCCTCTGGAAGCCGTCGAGGCCGAAGCGCGCGAGGCCAGCCCGGTGCGCCCCTTTGCCGATGCGTTGTTCGCCGCATCGCGCGAAGGCTACGGCCTGATCGCCGAGGTCAAGAAGGCGTCTCCCTCCAAAGGGCTGATCCGTGCGGATTTTGATCCGGCCAGCCTTGCGCAGGCCTACGAGGCAGGCGGCGCGGCATGCCTGTCGGTTCTGACCGACACGCCCTCGTTTCAGGGGGCCAAATCCTTTTTGACCGAAGCACGGGCGGCCACGTCCCTGCCCGCCTTGCGCAAGGATTTCATGTACGACACCTATCAGGTGGCCGAGGCGCGCGCGCTGGGGGCAGATTGCATCCTGATCATCATGGCCAGCGTGTCTGACCAGCAGGCCCAGGAGCTCGAGGCCGCCGCCACCGAATGGGGCATGGACGCGCTGATCGAAGTGCACGACCAGGCCGAGCTGGAGCGCGCATCGCACCTCGAAAGCCGCCTGTTCGGGATCAACAACCGCAACCTCAAGACGTTCGACGTCACGCTCGACACCACCCGCACGCTCAGCCGCATGGTGCCCGAAGGCAAGACAATCGTGGCCGAATCGGGCCTCACCTCGCCCGATGATCTGGCTGATCTGGCCCGCTATGGCGCGCGCTGTTTCCTGATCGGCGAAAGCCTGATGCGGTCCGAGGATGTGACCTCCGCCACCCGCGCCATCCTGACCCCGCCCGCGATGCAGATGGGCGGGCTTTGATCCTGTGTCTGGCAAGCTGACCCATTTCGACGAGGCCGGCGCGGCGCATATGGTCGATGTCTCGGACAAGGCCGTGACCGACCGCATCGCCACCGCCGAGGCACATGTGGTGATGCAGCCCGAAACGCTGGCCCTGATCGAAGGCGGCTCGGCCAAGAAAGGCGATGTGCTGGGTGTGGCGCGGCTGGCCGGGATCATGGGCGCGAAACGCACCGCGGACCTGATTCCGCTGTGTCACCCCCTGCCCGTCACCAAAGTGTCGGTCGATCTGACCTGCGATGCCGACCTGCCGGGCGTGCGCATTTCCGCCACGGTCAAGACATCGGGTCAGACCGGGGTCGAGATGGAGGCGCTCACCGCCGCCTCGACCGCCGCGCTGACCGTCTATGATATGGTCAAGGCCGCCGACCGCGGCATGCAGATCGGCGGCTTGCGCGTGACGCTCAAGGATGGCGGCAAATCTGGAAGGTTCGAGGCGCCTTGATCTCTGTCACCGAGGCCTTGTCGCAGCTCTTCGCTCTGGTCACGCCGCTTGAAGCGGAAACCGTGCCGCTGCAAGACGCCTCGGGCCGCGTTCTGCGCCAGGACGCAGTCGCCCGCCGTGATCAACCCCCTTTCACCGCCTCGGCCATGGATGGCTACGCCGTGGCCGGTGATACCGCCCCCGGCACCAGCTTTGAAGTCATCGGTGAGGCCGCCGCGGGGCACGCGTTTGACGGTGCGGTTGGTGCTGGTCAGGCCGTGCGCATCTTTACCGGCGCCCCCGCGCCCCAAGGCACGACCCGCATCGTGATCCAGGAAGACGTCACGCGCGACGGTGACACCATCACCGTGCAGGATGCGCCGGACACCGCCACATACCTGCGTCCCCGGGGCGGGGATTTTGCCATCGGCACGCGGCTTGAGGCGCCGCGCCGGCTGAGCCCGACCGATATCGCGCTGCTGGCAGCAATGAACGTGCCGCGCGTGCAGGTCACCCGCAAACCGCGCGTGGCACTGATTTCCACGGGGGACGAACTGGTGATGCCCGGCGGCACCCCCGCGCCCGATCAGATCATCGTGTCCAACACCTTTGGCCTCAAGGCGATGATTGACGCATTGGGCGCCGAAGCCCGTATCCTTCCCATCGCGCGCGACACGCGCAGCAGCCTGCGTGCGGTTTTTGATCTGGCACGGGGCGCCGATCTGATCGTCACCATCGGGGGCGCTTCGGTGGGCGATCATGATCTCGTCGGCGCGGTCGCCGCCGAGATGGGCATGGACCGCAGCTTTTACAAAGTGGCCATGCGCCCGGGCAAACCGCTGATGGCGGGCCGGCTGGGCAATGCGGCGATGGTGGGCCTGCCGGGCAATCCGGTGTCGGCCATGGTGTGTGGTCAGGTGTTCCTGCGCCCGATGATCGACGGTTATCTGGGGCTGCCGCTTGCTCCGGTCGCCACGCGCCCGGCTAGGCTGGCTGTGGACCTTCCTGCCGGCTCCCCGCGCGAACACTACATGCGGGCGGTTCTGGACGGCGACCGGATCACGCCTTTGTCCCGGCAGGACAGTTCTTTGCTGACGGTTCTGTCGCAAGCGAACGCGCTTTTGGTTCAGCCACCAAGGTCACCCGCCATGCCTGCCGGAACCGAAGTGCGCTGCATCCCGTTCTGACCCGCTGCTGTCAAAAGTTGACACAAAACGGGAACATGTGTAGAACAAAACAAAACACATGCCCGCGGCAGAGGAGGATCGAGCCATGCTGACGCAAAAACAACTGGACCTGCTGGACTTCATCAACAAACGCGTGCAGCGCGATGGCGTGCCGCCGTCCTTTGATGAGATGAAGGATGCGCTGGACCTGCGGTCCAAATCCGGGATCCACCGCCTGATCACCGCGCTCGAAGAGCGTGGGTTCATCCGCCGTCTCGCCCACCGCGCCCGGGCGCTTGAAATTGTCAAACTGCCGGAATCGCTGGGCGGCAAACCGGCGGGATTTGTGCCGCAGGTGATTGATGGCGACCGGCCCGATACCAAGCCCGCCACCGCGATGGACCTTGTGCACAGCGACGCTGTATCCTTGCCGCTGGTCGGCAAGATTGCCGCCGGTGTCCCGATCGAAGCGATCGAGGATACCAGCGCCGCGATCACCGTGCCTTCGGCGATGGTGGGCGGCTCGGGCGCGCATTACGCGCTTGAGGTCAAAGGCGACTCGATGATCGACGCCGGGATCAACCATGGCGACGTGGTGGTGATCCTTGAAACATCCACCGCGGATGACGGGGACATCGTTGTGGCGCTGGTTCAGGATCACGAGGCCACGCTCAAGCGGTTCCGCCGGAGCGGCGGGGCGATCGCTCTGGAAGCGGCCAACCCGGCGTATGAAACGCGCGTTTTCCCCAGCGATCAGGTCAAGGTGCAGGGCCGCCTTGTCGGTCTGATCCGCACGTACTGACCCGCGCTGCCTGGGGCCGGTTTCCGCGCCCACCTACTTTGCCGTTCGGGCTGCCGTGACATACCCTTTGGGCCAGTCTGCTGCGTTGACCGGCCCGCGCGGCGTGGGCGTCCACAGGCGCGCGCCGCTCAAGTCGCGGTCCGTCACTACGCGCAATCCGTCTTCTGTTGGCCACACCGCGATGCTGCCCGTGTCGCGCAGCTTTGCCGGGTCCAAAACGAGGCATGGCCCATCCAGGTTCAGCGGGACATTCGACACCACGATGCGGCCCGGCGCACAGTCTGGCGGCGCGCGCGCGGCCCGCTTGCCAGCCACATGCTGCACATCCCACCTTGCAGACGCAGCGGCCCAGGCTTGGGCGGCCTTGTCCTGCGGCATGCGCAGCCCGTCATTCTCAAGCCAGATTCCGGCGACAAAGCTGCTGCCTTTCGCGCGGCTCAGAACCCGTGTGCCTTCGTGCCATGCTCCGACCAGATCGCCTTCGGCATCGATCAGGATCGCCGGCCTTTCGGCCAGCGTCCAGCCTGCCAGGCCGAGGGCCACCACCGGCGCGCCGATCACCCGGGCGCGGCCCCGGATCAGCACGCACCACAACGCAGCAAGCGCAAGGCAGGGCAATACCCATGGCGCGGGCGCAGGGACGCCGCGCACGGCCCCGTCCCACCCGCCAACATGATCGGCAACCGCCAGGATCCAGCTGATGCCCTGCCCTGCAACCCACAACGGCGCGGCCTCCAGCCCCAAGGGCATCAGCAGCAGTCCCGCGATGCAAAACGGCATGATCAGCGCGCTCATCACCGGAACGCTCGCCATGTTCGCAATCAGCCCGTAATGCGCAAACTGGTTGAAATGCGCCGCCGCGACGGGTGCCGTGGCCAGACCTGCGATGAATGACGCCATAAACAGCGACCATACCGGCTGCGCCCACCGCGCTTCGGTCAGCGGGGTCCGGTCGCGCATCATGCCAAAGATCGCGACCAGCGCGGTTGTCGCCGCAAAGGACATCTGAAATCCGGGGCTCAACAAGGCTTCGGGCCGCAAAGTCAGCACGATCAGAGCCGCCACCGCAACCGCCCGCAAGGTCAGCGCGCGTTTGTTCAGCAAAACCGCCCCCAGCGCTACGGCGACCATGATAAAGGCCCTCTCGGACGCAACATTGCCACCCGACATCGCCAGGTACAGCGCCGCGCCGATCAGCCCGCAAATCGCAGCAATCTGGCGGATCGGCCAGTACAAGGCGGCCCGGGGGATCAAAGCCAGCCCCCCACGCACGGCTCCAAACACCAGCCCTGCCGCGAGCCCCATGTGCAGCCCGGAAATCGCCAGCAGGTGAGCAAGGTTGGTGGCGCGCAGATCCTCGACCGCACCGGGGTCAAGAGCGCTGCGGTCGCCCACGATGATCGCGGCTGCCACCCCGCCAGCAGGTCCCGGCATCGCCGCTTGCAGCCGCGCCGACAGCGCCATGCGCACGCCGTTGATCCAGACGGTCCAGCTGCTGGCCTGCGGCGGGGCGACGGCCACAACGGGCACGCGGGCATATCCCACTGCGCCCAGACCCTGAAACCAGGCATGGCGGCGGAAATCAAAGCCTCCGGGCTCGGCCGCGCCACGTGGCGGTGACAGAAACGCGGTGGTCGCCACATGCAGCCCTGGTACGAACCTTGTGTGCGGCCCGTCGCCCGTGGCTGACAGGCGCACCCGGCCCGGGGTCTTGTCCGGTGGCAGGCGCGCGATCTCGACCGCCTCAAGCGTCAGACGCGGCGCTCCGGAGGCGGATCGGTCAATCGCCACGATCCGGCCCGACACCGGCCCATAGACTGGATAGCTCAGCACCGGCGTGGCCACTGCATGCGCCCGCTGTCCCGCCAGCGCAAAGCCCAGCCCCGCCAGCGCCGCCGCCCACAGCAAGACCCGCGCCGCCAGCGGCATGATCGGAAGTACCGCCGCCAAAGCGCACAAAGCGCCCGTTGCGGCAGCCCACCAGAGCGCCGTCACCGCCGGTTCAGACGACAAGGAAAAGTAGTTCCCGATCCCGGCGGCCAGACACACTGGCGCCCATTGGAACAACGCGCCGTGCTGGCGCGCCAGCGTTTGGGTCACGCGCTCTGCCGCTCTCATGCTTGTCCTTGTCCCCCGGGCTGGGTACACCCGGGGACCAATCTAGCCGCGCGCTTGTTATCAAAAGGTTAACCACAATGCCGCACGACGCATCCTCTGCGCCGGTTGTCACCCGGTTTGCGCCCTCTCCCACCGGATTTCTGCACATCGGCGGCGCGCGCACCGCGCTGTTCAACTGGCTGTTCGCCCGGGGCCGTGGCGGGAAATTCCTGCTGCGCATCGAGGACACCGACCGCGCGCGTTCGACCCCCGAGGCGACACAGGCGATCCTTGACGGGCTTTCTTGGCTGGGGCTGGACCATGATGGCGAGGTGATCAGCCAGGCGGCCGGTGCCGCGCGCCATGCCGAGGTCGCGCACGAGCTTCTGGCGCGCAGCGCGGCGTACAAATGCTTTTCCACGCAGGACGAAATTCAGGCCTTCCGCGATGCGGCCAAGGCCGAGGGCCGTTCGACCCTGTTCCAGAGCCCTTGGCGCGACGCAGATCCCGCAACGCATCCCGATGCGCCCTTTGTGATCCGTCTCAGAACGCCGCTGGATGGAACCACGGTCATCAAGGATGCCGTTCAGGGCGATGTCACCATCCGCAACGATCAGCTGGACGACATGATCCTTCTGCGCTCGGACGGCACGCCGGTCTATATGCTGGCGGTGGTGGTCGATGACCACGACATGGGCGTGACCCATGTGATCCGCGGCGACGACCACCTGAACAACGCCGCGCGCCAGATGGGCATCTACTCCGCCATGGGCTGGGACATGCCCGTCTGGGCGCATATCCCGCTCATCCACGGGCCGGATGGCAAAAAGCTGTCGAAACGCCACGGCGCGCTGGGGGTCGAGGAATACCGCGACATGGGCTATCCCGCGGCGGGCATGCGCAACTATCTGGCGCGGCTGGGGTGGAGCCACGGCGATGATGAATTCTTCACCGATGCGCAGGCGCAGGACTGGTTTGGCCTTGACGGGATCGGCAAATCCCCGGCCCGGCTCGACTTCAAGAAGATGGCCAATATCTCGGGCCAGCACATCGCGGCGGCGGATGATGCTGCACTGCTGAAAGAAATCGCGGTCTTTGCCGCGCAAACCGGCGCACCTTTGCCCGATGGACCCCGTGCCGCGTGGTTTTCGCAAGCTTTGCCTGTGCTCAAAAAGAGCGCGAAGACATTCCCGGAACTGATTGAAAAAGCTAACTTTGCATTGGCCGAAACACCCATCACGCCGGATGAGAAATCCTCAAAATCGCTTGATGATGTATCCCGTAGTATACTGTCGGAATTGACGCCGCAGTTGCAAAATGTTAGCTGGCAGCGAGACGATCTGGAGGCCCTCCTGACCTCGGTTGCCGAGGGTCACGGACTTGGGTTCGGCAAGCTGGCAGCGCCTCTGCGCGCGGCCCTTGCGGGACGGGCCGCCACGCCAAGCGTGTTCGACATGATGCTGGTCCTGGGACGGGACGAGAGTGTCGCGCGGATCGCTCATGCCGCCCGCATTTGACGGGCACCGCCACGCAACGCGCGCCCACCCGGGCCGCGCGGGACACTAGACGAGGGAACATGCGATGACCGAAGCCAAAAAGACAGCCAAGCTGGAACTCGACGGTGAAACCTATGAACTGCCGGTCTATTCGCCGACCGCCGGCCCCGACGTGATCGACATCCGCAAGCTGTTTGCCCAGGCCAAGGTCTTTACCTACGATCCCGGCTTCACCTCGACCGCGTCTTGCGACAGCACCATCACCTTTATCGATGGCGTCAAAGGCGAGCTGCTGCACCGCGGCTACCCGATCGACCAGCTGGCCGAAAAATCGCATTACCTCGAAGTGTGCTACCTGCTGCTGTATGGCGAACTGCCTTCGGCGGCAGAGCTGGAAAAGTTTGAGCAGACCATCACCCGCCACACGATGCTGCACGAGCAGATGCAGAATTTCTTCCGGGGCTTCCGCCGCGACGCCCACCCCATGGCGATCATGGTGGGTGTTGTGGGCGCGATGTCGGCCTTCTACCACGACAGCACCGATCCCAACGACCGCAAACAACGCGAGATCGCCAGCCACAGGCTGATCGCCAAGATGCCCACCATCGCGGCATGGGCCTACAAATATTCGATCGGTCAGCCGTTCGTGTATCCGCGCAACGATCTGGACTATGCGTCGAACTTCCTGCGCATGTGCTTTGCGGTGCCCGCCGAAGATTACGAGGTGAACCCGATCCTGAGCCGCGCGATGGACCGGATCTTTACCCTGCATGCCGATCACGAACAGAACGCGTCGACCTCGACCGTGCGTCTGGCGTCGTCCTCGGGCGCGAACCCGTTTGCCTGTATCGCGGCCGGCATTGCCTGTCTTTGGGGCCCCGCCCATGGCGGTGCAAACCAGGCTTGTCTGGAGATGCTGGAAGAGATCGGCACGCCGGACCGCATCCCCGAATATATCGCCCGCGCCAAGGACAAAGAGGATCCGTTCCGCCTGATGGGCTTTGGTCACCGGGTCTACAAGAACTTTGACCCCCGCGCGACGGTGATGAAGCAATCGGCAGACGAGGTGCTGGAGCTCCTGGGCGTTGAGAACAATCCCAAGCTGCAAGTCGCCAAGGCGCTGGAAGCCGAAGCTCTGGCCGATCCCTATTTCGCCGAAAAGAAGCTGTTCCCGAACGTCGATTTCTATTCGGGCATCATCCTCGAGGCGATGGGCTTCCCGACCTCGATGTTCACGCCGATCTTTGCACTGTCGCGGACCGTGGGCTGGATTTCGCAATGGGAAGAACAGCTTGACGATCCGCAGCTGAAAATTGGCCGCCCCCGCCAGCTGTACCAGGGCGAGACATCGCGCGACTATGTCGAGATCGAAAACCGCTGACGCGCCACCTGCGCCGACCGGACCATGACCACAGCGCCGGGTGCCCCACCGCACCCGGCGCTTTTTCTTTGCCCTGACCGCAAAGTTTGCCCTGTCCCTGCGGTGACTCGGGGCAATTGTGGCGAAAATCGGGCGGCTGCGACAAATTCTGGCCTTGGGGAGGATTGTCGCCAGATTTGGCCAGTGTTCATCCCTGTTCAGCCAGATTTGCGGCACATTTTCGGCAAATTTCACCAAAACCTTGGGCTTGGCAGGCCCGCTCTCTATCCCGGGTGGCGTTGCATCTGCTGGGGAAGATGCGCTGTTTGACACCTGCGTATGGAGGGCCAGATGCCTGCCACCAATCAACATGTTTACCAGTTGGGATGCGATCCCGTTGTTACGCTGACCATCATCGAGGATGAAGGGAACCTTGTGTTCATCCTCAATGGCGCGGACGAAACCACGGATATCGACGGGTTTTTCTTTAACCTGACCGACGACACGATCACCCCCACGATGACCATCTTCCCCAAGGTTGATGATCCGAACGGCGACGTGATCGATTTCCGGGCCGAGCCGGGCATCCTCAACCAGCTGGACAACGGCGCCCAGACCCAGGAGCAATATGACGTCGAAGTGCAATTCGGCGCCCTGCCCGGGTCGAACGCAGGCCAGGTGAACGACACCGGCTTTACGCTGTACCTGGATGCGGGCCGCCCGCTGACCATCGATGACGTGGACCTCAGCAAGATGGTCGCCGTGGTGGATTCGGATGGCGGTATGGGCATCGCGCTGGCCGGCGGCACCGTTGCCGCGCCCGAGGTCACCACCGTTGTGCACAACATCGATTTCCAATTCGACAACGGCACCAACATCCACGGCTGGGCCGATGCGGATGACGGCGTTGCGTCGTCGGACGGCTGGTACGCGGCCAATGGCGAAGCGATTGCCCGCGGTGGCAACGACGGCGCGCTGCGTCTTGATCCGATCACCATGACCGGTGCGGCGGCCCTGTCCTTTGACATCCGCGCGATCAACGCACAGAACTTTGAAGCCGACGGCGCCTATGCCGACAGCTTTACCGTCGAAGTGCAGCTGGATGACGGCAACTGGGTCGTGCTGGACGAATTCCGCGTCGATCCCGCCACCAACACCTTTACCGGCACCAACACCGGTCAGACCTTTGATGGCGGCTCGATGACCACCCTCACCTACGAAGGCGGCATCCTCGACAACATCGACGGCGAAGTCAGCTTCCGCATGGTCGCCGACATCTCGGCCAGCAACGAATTGCTTGCCATCGACAACATCAACGTCTCGGCCACCACCGACGGCAGCGCGCCGATCGAAGTGCCGGTTGTGATCGCGTCCGATGATTTCAGCGGCATTTCCTACGCCAGCCAAAGCCAGATCGTGGAATCCAGCGCCAACTGGGCGGTCTGCAATGGCCAGCTGTACACCGATGGCTGCTATGACGGTCAGCTGGTGTTCGACCAGATGCAGGTCGACGCGC
The DNA here is from genome assembly GCA_020629995.1 of Pseudaestuariivita sp. GTDB lineage: Bacteria > Pseudomonadota > Alphaproteobacteria > Rhodobacterales > Rhodobacteraceae > Pseudaestuariivita. The sequence goes on from JAHDCH010000007.1 coordinate 15,679, forward strand.
CGGTCGAATTCTCGATCGACGCACGCGGCATCAACCTGCACAACTTCGAAGCCTCGGGCCAGTACGAAGACACGATCCGTGTCGAAGTGCAGATCGACGGCGGTGAGTGGGTCCTGCTGGACGAATTCCGCGTCAACGCCGACGGCACCGCTCTGGTTGGTTCGGAAACCGGCCAGGAGATCACCTCGACCATGTCCACGCTCGACTATTCGGGCGGCGTTCTGGACACGGCCGACAGCTCGGTCCAGTTCCGCATCGATGCCGACATTTCGGCATGGAACGAAGCGGCGGTGTTCGACAATGCGGAATTCCGCATGATCGAAACCGTGCACAGCGGCGCGTGCGAGGACTTTGACGATGCCTCGGCCGGCGATGTGGTGTCGGACCAGTTTGACGGCGTGACGATCACCGCGCAGCGCGCCGGCGACAGCGTGCGCAGCGAAAACGACGCGATGATCTTCGACACCAACAACCCGACAGGTGGCGACACCGATCTGGCCTACAGCGGTCAGGGCAATGTCATCATCATCTCGGAAGACAACGATGGCAGCGACCCCGACGACAACGCCGGCGGCGGCACCATCAACATGGAGTTCGACGACATCTCGACCGTGTCCAGCCTGACCGTGCTGGACGTCGAAGAGGCCGGCGGCACCATCGACCTGTATGACATCGACGGCGAGCTGATCAATTCGATCGACATCCCCGCCGCAGGTGACAACAGCATCCAGACGATCGAGATCAACGCCACCGGCGTCGCCTCGATGGATGTGAACCTGGTCGGGTCCGGCGCCATCGACGATCTGTGCCATTCGTCCGAGGACGGCGGCGTCTATTGCGAGCAGTACATGGTCGCCTACGACGATCCGAACAACAACGACGCGCAGCCTTACGAAGAGGCTACCGAAGACGACATGGCGATGGCCTAAGGCCTGACGGACAGTCACAAACGGAAAAGGCCGCCCCAACCCGGGCGGCCTTTTTCATGCATGATATCGCGGTGGGTTCAGCGCCCTTCGAAGGCCGGTTTGCGCTTTTCCGCGAAAGCCAGAACGCCTTCCTTGAAATCGCGGCTGTGACCGCATTGGCCCTGCAGGCGCGCCTCGATCACCAGTTGTTCGGCCAGCGAATTGCTGTCCGAGGCGCGCATCGCCTCCTTGATGGCGCCATAGGCGCGCGTGGGCCCCGCGGCCAGATGCGCCGCACGGGCCGCGATCACCGCGTCAAATTCCGCATCGGGCACGGCCTCCCAGATCAGTCCCCAGGCTTCGGCCTTGGTGGCGGGGATCTTTTCGGCGAACAGGGCTGCGCCCATCGCCTTGGCCCGGCCCGCAAGGCGCGGCATCGTCCAGGTGCCGCCCGCGTCCGGGATCAGCCCGATCCGGCTGAAGGCCTGCAGGAAATACGCGCTTTCGGCGGCAATCACCACATCACAGGCCAGCGCCAGGTTCGCACCGGCCCCCGCCGCCGCGCCGTTGACGGCGGCAATCGTCGGGATCGCGCAATCGGCAATCGCGAGGATCAACGGTCCGTATTCGTCGCGCAGCAGCCTCTCAAGGTCCAGCTTGCCCGCATTCGCCCCATCACCCAGATCCTGGCCCGAACAAAAGGCGCGGCCTGCGCCTGTGATCACCAGCACCTTGGCCTCGGCTTCGGACGCCTTCACGGCATGGGCCAGTTCGGCACGCATCTGGGTGGTCATCGCGTTCAGCTGATCAGGCCGGTCCAGCGTCAGCGTCGCGACGCCGTCCGAGATCGACAGGCGGATCGTGTCATAGTCCATGGGCGGGGTCCTTCGTCCTTTGGGCACCGTGGTACCTTAGATAAGGCGGGTGCCCAGCAAAACCCAGCGTCACTCGTCCAGAATTTGCCGCAGGCGCGCCTGTTCTTCCTCGCTCAGCCGGTCGCCCCCTTCGGGCTGGGCCGCCGCACGGCCCCGGACAAAGGCGATGGCGGCAAAGGCCGCAAAGATCAGCATCGCCGGCCCGGCCAGCCAAAGAGCAAGGTTCGCGCCTCTGGTACTGGGTGTCATGCGGACATATTCGCCGTAGCGCTCGACAAAAAAGTCGATGACCTCGGCGTCACTCTTGCCCTCGGTGATCAGCTGCCGCACCAGCAGCCGCGCATCACGCGCCCAGTCCGCATTGGACGAGGCGATGTTCTCTGACTGGCATTTGACGCAGCGCAGCTCGTCATCCAGCGCCTGTGCCCGTGCCTCCAGCGCCGGGTCGACCAGCATTTCGTCCGGCTCAACGGCCAGCGCGGGCGCTGCGATCAGCGCCACGATCAGGGCGATCCGCTTCATCATTCCGCGGGCACCGCTTTGGCGGGGGTCGTCTTGCGCCCGCCCGCAGCCACCCGGAACCGCCGATCAGACAGCGAAATGAACCCGCCCAGGGCCATCAGGATGCAGCCCGCCCAGATCCAGTTGGCCAGCGGTTTGATGAATGTCCGAACCGTCCAGCCGCCGCCCTGCTGCTGATCGCCGATCACCACATAGACGTCGCGCCACAGACGATAATCGATGGCCGCTTCGGTCGTCGGCATCTGGGCCACCGGATAAATCCGCTTTTCCGGGAACAGACGCGCCAGCTCGTCGCCGCCGGGCGCGTCACGCAGGATGATCTCGGCCATGGTCGAGATGTAATTGGGGCCCTGCACGTTCTGGACCTCCACAAGCTCCAGCTCGAACCCGTCTACTTCGAACGCGGCGCCGGGCTGGGCCACGCGAATATCCTCGACCTGCCAGGCCGTCAGGCCCGCGACACCTATAAAAGTGATGCCAAGGCCGGCATGCGCCACGGCCTTGCCCCAGTCGGCGCGCGGTAGCCGGAACAGGCGTCGCCAGCCGCTGCTGCCTGTGCGCAGCCACAGCTCGGTTGCCGCGCCAAAGACCAGCCATGCGCCGATGAAAAGCCCCAAAGGCGCCAAAGCCGATCGACCCGATTGCACCGCCCAGGCCAGCGCCGCCACGCCAAGCGCCAACACCAGCGCCA
>JAHDCH010000007.1:18774-25769 GCA_020629995.1 Pseudaestuariivita sp.
CCCGATTGCACCGCCCAGGCCAGCGCCGCCACGCCAAGCGCCAACACCAGCGCCAGCCGCATGGGCCGCGCCGCGCGCGCCACCTGCCCCCGTTTCCACGGCAGCACCGCGCCGATCGGCAGCACTGCGCCAAGGATCAGGAAGAACGGCGTGAAGGCGATGTTGAAAAACGGCGGCCCCACCGTCAGCGGGCGGTCAAAGAACATCTCGGACACCAGCGGCCACATCGTGCCCACGAACACCACAAAGGCCGACACCGCCAGCAGCACGTTGTTCACCACCAGCGCGCTTTCACGGCTGACCATGCCAAAAACGCCCCGTGCCTCCATCGTGCCCGCGCGCAGGGCAAAAAGGATCAGCGCTCCGCCCATGAAAACGCCGAGAATGATCAGGATGAACACGCCCCGCTCGGGGTCATTGGCAAAGGCATGGACGGATGTCAGAAGCCCCGACCGCACGATGAACGTGCCGATCAGCGAAAAGCCAAAGGCCAGGATCGCCAGCAGGATCGTCCAGGCTTTGAGCGCCTCGCGCTTTTCCACCACGATGGCCGAATGCAGCAGCGCGGCGGCAAGCAGCCATGGCATGAACGACGCATTTTCGACCGGATCCCAGAACCAGAACCCGCCCCAGCCCAGCTCGTAATAGGCCCACCACGATCCCAGCGCGATCCCGATGGTCAGAAACACCCAGGCCGCCAGCGTCCATGGCCGCACCCAGCGTCCCCATGCGGCATCAACGCGCCCCTCCAGCAGGGCGGCCACGGCAAAGGAAAACGCCATGCTCAGGCCCACATACCCCAGATACAGGAACGGCGGATGGAATGCCAAACCGGGGTCCTGCAACAGCGGGTTCAGGTCCTGCCCGTCAAAGGGCGGCACCGCGAGGCGTGTGAACGGGTTGGAGGTGAACAGGATAAAGGCAAAGAACGCCACGCCAATCGCCGCCTGCACGCCCAGCACCCGGGCCCGCAGCGTCGGCGGCAGCGATTGGCCAAACCACGCGGCGCAGGCCCCGAACAGCGCCACGATCAGCACCCACAGCAGCATGGACCCTTCGTGGTTCCCCCATGTGCCGCTGATCTTGTACAGCATCGGCTTGGCCGAATGCGAATTCAGCACCACCAGCCGCAGCGAAAAATCCGACACGATGAAGGCGTACATCAGCGCCGCAAAGGCAAAGCCCGTCAGCAGGAATTGCAGCGTCGCGGCAGGTTCGGCCACGGCCATCCAGCCGGTCCAGCGCTTGTGCGCGCCCACCAGCGGCACCACCGTCTGCACGATGGCGACCAGAAAGGCGAGGATGAGGGCAAAGTGACCAAGCTCGGTAATCATGGGCCGCAACGTAAAGAGTTGCGGCCCGTTCGCCAATCGCAATCGGCGGGATGGCGGGTTCACATTGTCGCGGGGCCTAGTGCGCGCGCGATTGCACCCAGTCTTCCAGCGCCGGATTGCCGCCCGGCGTCACCGCGCTGATCGTCAGGCTGGCATCCGGAGCTGTGCTGGCGGCTTGCGGAGTGTCGTGCCGCTGGCTGCGGAACTCGGCCAGCATGTCCAGCGATTGCGTCACCTGCGGCACGCGCGAAATCGTCTGCGCCAGCTCGCGCTGGAATTCCTGCCCCTTGGCCTGATGCCGCGCGCCAAAGTAGAAACTGACGATCACGCCCAGCAGCCACCACAGCGGTTCGGGCACCAGCGCGATCCCGGTCATGCGCTCGGCAAACCAGACCGGCTGAACCATGGCCGACACGAACAGCCCGATAGTGCCCAAAGCCAGCGCCGGGCGCGGAATGCGGTTGATCCCGTCCATCACGCTGTCAAAGCGGCTTTTGCGCGGGATCATGAATTCGCGCCCGAATTGCTCCAGCGCCGCGCCCTGTACGGTGACCGCGCGCACCGCATCGGCCTCGGCATTCACGCGGAACACCTCGGCAGTTTCCTTGATGACATTGCCGCTGCCAAAAAGCGCGTCCAGCACCCGTCCGATCATCCCCATGCGCGCACCCGTTCGTCAAATTCAGCCTGTGTCAGATGGTATTTGGGGGCCATGAATTCTTCGGCCCGCTTGATCCAGCCGCCTTTGCCGCCTGCTCGGCTGCGCGCGTATTTGCGGCTTGCCGGGCGCCGGTCCGCGATGGCGAAATAGTAATTGCGCCGTGCAATGGCATAGGCGTCGGCCAGATGCTGCGGGGCCGCGTCATAGGCGCGCTGCGCCGCCGCTTCGGTCTGGGGGCCGATGACCCCGTCAACCGCCACCTCAAGACCCATCTGGATCAGCAGCCGCTGCAGGATCTTGACCGCATTCGCGCCCGCGTTGACGTACATGTCGAAAACCGACGCTTGCAGCACCGCCGGGAGACCCGCGATGCGCGGCTCCACGAAATAATGGGTGATGAACAGGTTCACCGCCTGTGCGCGGGTCAGCTTTTTGACATCGGCCGGGGTGATCTTGCCGTCGCCTGTCAGGTCCAGCCCCAACCGCCGCATTGTGTGGATCGTCACGCCGAACTTGGTCGCGCCGCCCGGATCGTCGGGGTCGTTCACATAGCCGCCTTCACGCGCCACGATCTCTGTCGCGATCTCTCGCACCGTTTGCATCGCTCTGCCCTCGCTTGCCTGCATCTACGGCAAAGCTGGGAGAGTTTGGTTAACGCCCCCCGACCAGAGCGTGCGTTCAGCTGTCTGCCTCTTGGTAGACGCCCTGTTCCTTCAGCGCGTCGATCACCTCTTTGGGCATGTAGGTTTCGTCGTGTTTGGCAAGGATTTCCGAGGCTTCAAAGACACCGTTGATGTAGCGCCCCGTGCCGACCATGCCCTGGTTCTCTTCAAACAGGTCCGGCAGCACCCCGGTGTAGGTCACCGGCACGGTTGCGCCGCCATCGGTCACGCTGAACGACACCGTCTCGCCCTGCCCGCGCACGATCGACCCTTCGGCCACCAGCCCACCGATGCGAAACACTTCGGTCGGCGCGGGCGGTTCCGCCACCACCTGGCTGGGTGAAAAGAAAAAGTTGATCCCGTCGCGCATCGCGTAACCAATCAGCGCGGTCGACGCGATCAGCGCCACCACGGTGACCGCGATGATCTGGATGCGTCGTTGCTTTTTTAATCCCTTCATGGGTGCCTCACGGGAAAAGTGGCGCGGCAGTCAGGCCCATCGTCTCGGGCAGGCCCAGCATCAGGTTGGCGTTCTGCAATGCCTGCCCCGACGAACCCTTGCACAGATTGTCCAGCGCCGCGATCACAATCGCGCGTCCCGGGATGCGGTCTGCGGTCACACCGATGTGCACATAGTTCGACCCCCGCACGTGATGAGTGCTGGGCACCTCTCCGAACGGCAACACCTCGACAAAAGGTTCGCCCGCATAGGCCGCGCGCAGGCTCGCGTCGATCTTTTGTGCGTCACCCGAGACGTAGACCGTGCACAGAATGCCCCGGTTCGCCGGGATCAGGTGCGGAGTGAACTGCACCTTGACCTCGCGGCCCGCGATTTTGGAAAACTCCTGGTCAAATTCGCCCAGGTGCCGGTGCGTGCCGCCGACGGCATAGGCGTTGTACCCCTCACTCAGCTCGGCATGCAGCAGATTTTCCTTCAATGCCCGGCCCGCACCCGATACCGCGCATTTCATGTCGAGGATGATATCCTCCAGCCCGATCACCCCGTCCGCGATCAGCGGCCGCAGCGCAAACTGGCCCGTCGCCGCGTTGCAGCCCGTCCCGGCCACCAGCCGCGCCTTGGCAATCTCGGCCCGGTAAAATTCGGTCAGCCCATAAACCGCCTCGGGCTGCAGATCGGCCGCGCTGTGCGGGTTGCCGTACCACTTTTGGTAGGCGTCCACGTCGCTCAGCCGGAAATCAGCCGACAGGTCCACGATTTTTAGGGTCTTCGGCAGGCCCGCGATCACCTCCTGGCTGGTCTTGTGCGGCAAGGCGCAAAAGCACAGGTCGATGCCCGCAAAATCCACCGCGTCCAGCGTTACGAGATCCGGCAAGTCCAGATGGCGCAGGTGCGCGAACACCTCGGACACGGATTTGCCCGCCTTGGAATTGGCCACCAGCGCGGCGATCCGCATCTGCGGGTGTTCGGCAATCAGCCGGATCAGCTCGGCGCCAGTGTACCCCGACGCGCCAATGATAGCGATATTTTTTGTCATTATTTCAGTCCTTTGAAAGATGATCTTCAAGCAGCGTCGAAGGTGATCTTTCGTCGGAGGAATTGTGTTGCACGGTCGCTCACGCGGGCCGGATCGCCAGTGGTCAGATAGGCCGAAGTGCCGCTGCCGATCATGTCCGGGTGCCGGACCAGGTAATCAGCCAGCGAATCCGCCACCAGCTGCGCTTGCGAGTAGACCTGCACGCCCTCGCCAAGGGCGGCGCGGAAGGCGTCTTCCATCAGCGGGTAATGGGTGCAGCCCAGGATTGCGGCCTGCGGTTTGGGCATCTTGCGGTGCAGCGCGTCGACATGGGATTTGACCAGAGCCTCAGCTAGGATCATGTCACCGTCTTCGATGGCATCCACAACCCCACCGCAGGCCTGCGCCTCGACATCGACGCCGATCGCGCGGAATGCCAGCTCGCGCTGAAAGGCACGGCTCGCCACGGTTGCGGGCGTGGCAAACAGGGCAACATGCTGCACGGCCACCTCGCGCGGAGGCGAATTGTCGCCCCAGCCGCGCTCGGTCAGCGCTTCGATCATCGGGACAAAGACGCCAAGCACGCGCTTGTCACCCGGCAGCCAGCTTTCCTGCATCCGCCGCAGCGCTGCCGCCGAGGCCGTGTTGCAGGCCAGGATCACCAGATCACAGCCCGCGTCCCACATCCGCGTCACCGCCGCGCAGGTCAGATCATAAATGTCATCGGCATCGCGCACGCCGTAAGGCGCATGGGCGCTGTCTGCGAAATAGACAAAATCCACGTCCGGCAGCTTTGCCTGCACCGCATCCAGAACGGTCAGCCCGCCCAATCCAGAATCAAATACGCCTACGGCCATGGGTCTACTGCTTGTACCTGTCTTCGAACTCAAACCCGTAATCGTAGGATTTGAGAGGGGTTGGCGACAGCTCATAGGTGGCTTTGCGCAGGAAATCCATGAGCGATTTGGTATCTCCGGCCAGCGGGTCGATCACGTCCCGCGGGATCGGCTGCCCGATGGCGACCTTGACCGGCGTGTCGACACGTTTGCCGAATTCCTTGATCAACAGGCCCAGCCGCAACGTGCTGTGCAGATGCGAGGCGACCTGAAACAGCCGCGAGGTGTGCCCGTCAAAGTAAAGCGGCACCACCTGCGCCTGGCTTTTGGCGATCATCCGGGCTGTGAACCCGCGCCAGCCCGGGTCCATCGGGCGGCTGAAGGGGCGCGCGCCGGTCGACACTGTGCCGCCGGGGAAAATGCCCATCGCGCCGCCCTGCCCCAGATAATCCAGCGCCGCCTTGCGCGCGGCAAGGTTCTCGCGCAGCGCTTCCTTGGTGGTGTCGAACGAGATGGGCAGGATGATCCGGTTCAGGTCCTCGGCCTTGCGAAACACCGTGTTGGCCAGAATGCGGAAATCACCCCGCGTTTTGGACAGGATATAGCCCAGCATCATCCCGTCGAGGATACCGTAAGGGTGGTTCGCGATCAGGATAACCGGCCCGTCCTTGGGCACATTGTCCAGCGATCCGGCCACCACATCCAGGCTGAGGCCGTAGCGTTCGACCATCACTTCCCAAAAATCGCGACCTTGCGCGACTTCGGTCTCGTACCCTTCGGCCCTGCGGATCAGCCGCATCCGGCCTGTGCTGTTTTCCAGCACCCGGATCATCGCCCGGCCCGCGCGCGTTTCGGCAGAATGCGAATAGCTGATCTCGCGGGCCACATGGGCCTGTCTGGACATGGCTTGGGCCTCCTGAGGAGCGATGCAGCCCATATAGGCGCACCCGAAGACGGCGTCTACTCTGCCGCGGCCTTTGCATCCTCGCCTCCGGCACGAATTTGCTCCCACAATGCCGTGCGGCGCGCGGCGGCCTTCTCGGCATTGGCCATCTTGACCGGGCCAAACCCGCGAATCTGCCTCGGCAAATCCAGCAATTCCTGTACAAGCGGCCGAGTTGCCGGCGTGATCAGCGGCTGCACGTCCTTCAGATCCTGCAGGTAATCCTTGATCAGCTGCCGTTCCATGCGCCGCTCGGCGGTATAGCCAAAGGGATCAAGCGGCGTGCCGCGCAGGCGCTTCAACCGGCTGAGCATGCGGAAGGACCAAACGCTGCCCGCGCCATATTCTACCTTGGCCGGACGACCATCCGGGCCCGGTTTCGATTTGTGCGGCGGCGCAAGGTGATAGGTCAGGCTGAAATCGCCATCAAACACCTCGCGGGCCTTGTCCTGTGTCGTGCACAGCAGGCGGGCGACCTCGTATTCGTCCTTGTACGCCATCAGCTTGTGCAGATTGACCACAACGGTCTCTTTCAGGTCGGGGTCAGCCACGTCTGCCACCCGGGTGGCAAACCTCTTGGCGTAAGCCGCGCTTTGGTAGGTGGTCAGGTGCGCGACCCGGGCCGCGATCCGCTCGTCAAGCGTTGTGGGCAAATGCACCACGTTGGGCGCTGTCAGGGCGGCGGCGTCTTGCGGAAACAGCACCGCCCAGCGGCCAATGTCGAAGGCACGCAGGTTCTTTTCGGTCGCGGCGCCGTTCAGCTCGATCGCCTGCCGGATCGCCGCCAGCGGCAGCGGCAAAAGCCCCTTCTGCCATGCCCCGCCCAGCACCATCATGTTGGAAAAGATGCTGTCGCCCATGGTCGCCTTGGCAAGATCGGTGGCATCAAACAGGTCCAGCCGCTCGCGCAGACGCGCTTCAAGAGAAACCTGCAAATCCTTGTGCGGAATGCGGAATTCGGTGTCTCGGGTGAAATCACCGGTCACGATCTCATGGCTGTTGACGACTGCGCCGGTGCGCCCTTGCGCTGTCAGGCCCAGCGTTTTGGCCCCGGCCGACACAACCAGATCGCCGCCAATCAGCG
>JAHDCH010000262.1 GCA_020629995.1 Pseudaestuariivita sp.
ACCGAAACGTTTTCACGACCTATTAGGAGTAGACAAACGCACATGGCTGAAATGGAAAACCGCTGGCGCCGCGCGCTGATCTCGCCTGAGGCGACTCTTGCCGAGACCATCGAGAATCTCAACACCGTGGGGATCAAGCTGGCGCTCTGCGTCGATACCGACGGGCGGCTGGTCAGTGCTGTGACTGACGGCGACTTGCGCCGTGGCCTGCTGCGCGGTCTTACCATGCAGGACCCAGTGCGCAAGATCGCCAACCCAAACCCGCTAGTGATTCCCGAAGGCGCCGACACAAAAATGGCCCGCGCCATCATGAAGGCGAACAGGGTGCTCCAGGTTCCGGTGGTCGATGCCGAAGGCCGCGTGGTGGGCCTGCACCTCTGGGACGCGTTCGACGCGACACCTGCGCACGACCACTGGATGGTCATCATGGCGGGCGGCAAGGGTACGCGCATGCGACCCCACACGGAGAACTGCCCGAAACCGATGCTGCCGGTCGCGGGGAAGCCAATGCTCCAACACATTATCGAGCGCGCGAAATCGCAGGGCTTCAGCCGTTTCGTGCTGTCACTGAATTACCTCGGCCAGATGATCCGCGATCATTTCGACGATGGCTCCTCCTTTGGGGTGCAGATCACCTATGTCGACGAGGACAAACCGCTGGGCACGGCGGGCGCCCTATCGGTGCTTCAGCCGCGCCCCGAAAGCGCCTTTGTCGTCACCAACGGCGACGTGATGACCGACATCGACTACCGCGAGCTGATTGAATTCCGCGACCGCCAAAATGCGCATGGCGTCATGGCGGTGCGAATGCACGAATGGACCAACCCCTATGGCGTGGTGCGGATGGAAGGCGTGGACATCACCGGCTTTGCCGAGAAGCCAGTGTCGCATAGCCACATCAACGCGGGCATCTATGCACTCTCGCCCGCCGTGCTCGACCATCTGGCGCAGAACATCCATTGTGACATGCCCTCGCTTTTCGACCGGCTGCGCGAGGCGGGACACCGGACCGTGGCCTACCCGATGCACGAACCCTGGCTCGACGTGGGTCGCCCCGACGACCTGGAACGCGCCAACGCGACACTTGGGGCGGTGAGAGGCGACGAGAAGGGCGAGACATGACCCGTCGCATCGTAGTGGCTGGGCTGGGCAGTATCGGCAAGCGGCACCTGCGGCTACTACGCGCGGCGCTGCCGGAAGCGGAGATTTGTGTGCTGCGCCATTCTGGCTGCGACGGCGTAATCGAGCACGCGGATGGCTGTTTCGAGCGGCTGGAGGAAGCCTGTGCCTTTGCCCCAGAGCTGGCCGTGATCGCCATGCCCGCGCCCTTTCACCTTACCATCGCAACGGCGTTTGCCGAGGCGGGCGCGCATCTCTTGGTGGAGAAACCTGTCTCGGACGGGACAGGGGGCGTGGCGGAGCTGGTCGCGCTTTGTGCCGCACGGAGGCAGGTTCTGCAGGTGGGCTACAACCTGCGTTTCCTCGACTCGTTGCAGGCCTTCCGCGCCGAGCTGGCGGCGGGGCGCATCGGTAAGGTGCAGACGGTGCGCTGCGAAATCGGGCAATACCTGCCCAATTGGCGGCCCGACTTGGATTACCGCACTACCGTTTCGGCGCAGAAGGCGCTGGGGGGCGGCGTACTGCTGGAACTCAGCCACGAACTGGACATGTTGCGCTGGGTCTTTGGCGAGGTCGACTGGCTCTCGGCCTGGACCGGTCAGCAAGGAGCTCTGGAAATCGATGTCGAAGATTGTGCAATGCTCCAGATGGGTTTTGTGGGCGGCGCAGTGGCGCAGCTCAGCATGGACTTCCTGCGCCGCGACACGACGCGGGCATGTTCTGCCATCGGCGCGGAGGGCAGCCTGCGCTGGGACGCGGTAGCGGGGCGGGTCGAGCATTTCACCCCGGACGCGGGCGCGTGGAGGCAAGTAATGCAAGTCACTCCCGACCGAGATTCAAGCTACCGCGCGCAGATTGCTGCCCTGCTGGCGGGCATCGGCGGCACCCCCGACGGCATCGCCGCGCAAGGCGTGGACGGGCTTGCGGTGATGCGGCTGGTTGAGGCCGCGCGGGTGTCGGATAAACAACAGGGCCTGCGAGTCCGACCGGGAGAGGCCGCATGAAAAACAGCCTTACTGCCTTCGTCTTTGCTCGTGGCGGCTCCAAGGGGCTGCCCGGCAAGAACATCAAACCGCTGGCGGGCAAGCCGTTGATCGGCTGGGCCATCGAGGCGGCGCTAGCGGTTTCCGAGATAAAGCGCGTCTTAGTCTCCACCGACGATCCCGACATTGCCCGCGTGGCACGGGAGTGTGGCGCCGAAGTGCCCTTCCTACGCCCCGACAGCCTCGCCAGCGACACCGCCTCCGAACTGGATGCTTGGCGGCACGCGCTGGAGACCCTGCGCGACACAGAAGGCACGCTGCCCGATCCGTTCATCTCTGTGCCCGCCACCGCACCGCTGCGCCAGCCACAGGACATCGCTGCCTGCTTGAACTGCTATCGCGCGGGAGGGGCAGACATCGTACTCACGACGACTGAGGCATATCGCAACCCGTGGTTCAACATGGTGAAAGCGTGCGGGGACGGCACCGTTGAGCTGGTCAACAACCCCGATGGTTCGGTGACCCGCCGTCAGGACGCGCCTGATGTGATGGACGTGGCCACTGTGGCCTATGTCGCCGATCCGCGCTTCATTCTCGCTGAGGGCAAGCTGTTCTCCGGGCGGGTCAAGGCGGTGCCAGTGCCGGTGGAACGCGCCATTGACATCGATACCGCACACGATTTCGCAATCGCAGAATTCTTGATGATCAAACGTTTGGATGCCGAGGAATAAGAGATCTGAATACCCTGATGGACATGACCGGCCGCCGGACGCTGATCACCGGCGGCGCAGGGCACTTGGCCCGGACCATTGCCGACAGCCTTGACGAACTGCGGGCAAAAGTGCTACTTATGGATGCTCCGGACGCACCGACGCCAAGGGTGGCCGACGACATCGCCACGTGCTGGGGCGTCACCGTCACGGCGCTCGACTGCGACCTCGAAGACGTCGACGCCCTGGTGGAGCAAATGGCCCTTGGCGGGCTTTCGGTACTGGTGAACAACGTGGCCTTCGTCGGCACTTCCGGTCTGACCAAGTGAGCGGAGCCGCTGGAGCGCCAGAGCGTCGAGACATGGCGGCGCGCGCTTGAAATTAACCTGACGGCAGGCTTTCACCTGTGACACCTCTTTGCACCGGCGCTGAAGGCCGGTGCCGCCGGCATCATTATCAACATCGCCTCCATCTATGGACTATGGGGGCAGGTTTACGGCCTATACGAGGGTACGGCAATTTCCAATCCGGCGGCCTACGGCGCATCGAAGGGCGGAATACTTCAGTTCAACCGCTGGCTGTCCACCAGCCTCGCGCGGCAAGTACGGCCAACGTGATTTCTCCCAGGGGCGTGACGCGAGGTCAGCGCAAAAGCTTCGTCAGCCGCTACACAGAGCGCACGCCGCTGAAACGCATGACCACAGAAGAATAAGCGATTTTTCCGCTGGCGTCACGCAGATTTTTGGAAGTACCAGGGCATCGGTTCATCGATGCGCGCGGTTGGGTGGCCCGCTGCGATGGCTTCGAGAGTGGCCTTGAGATAGGCGTATGGTTCGACCTTGTTGAGCTTGCAGGTTTCAATGAGCGAGGCGATTTTGGCCCAGTTGTGCCCGCCTTCATCGTGGCCTGCGAAGAGCGCGTTTTTCCGATTGAGGGCAATGGGGCGGATTGTGCGCTCGACCGTGTTGCTGTCGATTTCCACGGTGCCGTCTGCCAAAAACACCTGCAGCCCCTCCCAGTATTTGGCAATATAGGAGAGCTTTTCGCCCAAGCGAAATTTGCCGGAGACGCGGGCGCGGTTTGTTTTTAGCCAGACCTCAAAGTCATCCAAGAGGGGTTTTGTCTTTTCCTGCGCAACCCTGAGCCGCTCGGCGGGTGGAAGCCCTCTGATCTCTTCTTCAACATCATGGGACTGGGAGATGATACGTCGCAGTCCTTCTGTCGCAATGGGTGAGTTCGACTTCTTTTTGATTTCTTTGAGTTTGCGGCGCGCATGGGCCCAACAATAGGCCAACCTCACATCCTGTGCGGGCCGTTTGAGCAGGCGGTTGTAGCCAGCGTATCCGTCCACCTGCAAGGTGCCACTGAAGCCTTTCAAGATATTGTCCGCATACTGGCCGGATCGTCTCGGCGCATAGGTAAAGGCCACACCGGGCGGATCCTCACCGCCCCATGGTCGGTCA
>JAHDCH010000263.1 GCA_020629995.1 Pseudaestuariivita sp.
TCCCCCTGACGCTCACCTTCACCCCGCCAGCCAGTCTGGCGGGGTTTTTTTGTGCCTGCCCTTGCCCTTGCCGGGCCGCAGGCGTAGCGATTTGCCCCATGGATATTCGCGCGCTTTTCATGGGGTTGGTCTTTGCGTTGATGTGGTCTTCGGCCTTCACCTCGGCGCGGGTGATCGTGGCCTATGCGCCTCCCGTGGGGACTTTGGCGGTGCGCTTTGTGATCTCTGGCCTACTGGCCCTGATGATCGCCCGCGCGCTGGGCCAGTCCTTTCGCCTGACGCGGCCACAGTGGCGGGCGACGCTGATCTTCGGCATTTGCCAGAACGCGATTTACCTCGGCCTCAATTTCTATGCGATGCAAAATGTCGAGGCGTCGTTGGCCTCGATCATCGCCTCTACCATGCCGCTGATGGTCGCCGTGGCCGGGTTTGCCGTCTTCGGCGAACGCCTTGCCCCACTTGCCGTTCTGGGCCTTGTTGCGGGTTTCGGCGGTGTGGCGCTGATTATGGGGGGACGGCTGGGCGGTGCGCTGGACGTCACGGGGGTCATGCTGTGCTTTGTGGCTGCTGCCGCACTGACGGTGGCCACGCTGGCGATGCGGGGCGCGTCCTCGGGCGGCAACGTTTTGACAGTGGTGGGCTACCAGATGCTGATCGGCGCTGCGGCCCTCGCCGCCGTATCCCTCGCGACCGAAACCTACGACGTGACCTATTCATGGCAGCTGGGGGCGGCATTTGCCTACACGACCCTGTTCCCCGGTCTCGCCGCCACATGGGTCTGGTTCGTGCTTGTCGACCGCATCGGTGCGGTCAAAGCCGCGACCTTCCACTTCCTCAACCCATTCTTCGGCGTTCTGGTGGCCTGGGCTCTGCTGGGTGAAACCTTGGGCCTCACCGATGTGATCGGCGTCACAATCATCGCCGCAGGGATCCTGGCCGTTCAACTGGCCAAGGTCCGCCCTTCTTCTGGCTGAAAATATCCCGGGGAGGTCCGGACCCCCCCCCCCCCCCCCTCCCGCACTCAGCCAATCGCGCCGCGCGTCCCGCCTGTCTGCCCACGGTCGAGCAACAGGTGATCGAGGATCACGCAGGCCATCATCGCCTCACCCACCGGCACTGCGCGGATGCCAACGCAGGGGTCGTGACGGCCCTTGGTCACGATGTCGGTCTCGTCACCGTCAACGGTAATCGTGCGGCGCGGGGTCAGGATTGACGAGGTTGGCTTGACCGCGAAGCGCACGACGATGTCCTGCCCGGTCGAGATGCCGCCCAGGATGCCGCCCGCGTGGTTCGAGCTGTACTCCGGGCCGTCCGGCCCCATGGTGATCTCGTCGGCATTGGCGACCCCTGTCAGGGCCGCTGCGGCCATGCCATCGCCGATCTCGACGCCTTTGACAGCGTTGATGCTCATCATCGCGGCGGCCAGATCGGTGTCGAGCTTGCCGTAGATCGGCGCGCCAAGCCCCGGCGGGCAGCCGCGCGCGACCACTTCGATCACCGCGCCGACGCTGTCGCCGGATTTGCGCAGATCGTCCAGATAGGTGGCCCAGTCGCCCGCCGCACCGGCATCGGGGGTCCAGAACGGGTTGCGTTCGATCTCGTCCCAGTCAAACCGCGCGCGGTCGATCGTCTTGGGCCCCATTTGAGTCATGTAGCCGGTGATCGTCAGGTTTGGCACCAGCTGGGCAAGTGCCGCGCGCGCCAGCCCGCCCGCGGCAACGCGCGCAGCGGTTTCGCGCGCCGAGGAGCGCCCGCCGCCGCGATAGTCGCGCAGCCCGTATTTCTGGTGATAGGTGATATCAGCATGACCGGGACGAAATTTCTGCGAAATTTCGGTGTAGTCTTTCGACCGCTGGTCGGTGTTTGCGATCATCAACTGGACCGAAGTGCCGGTTGTTGTCCCGTCGAACACGCCGGAAAGGATGCGCACGGCATCGGGTTCGCGCCGCTGGGTGGTGTATTTGTTCTGCCCCGGTTTCCGGCGGTCGAGCCAGTGCTGCAGCATCGGTTCGTCCACGGCCACGCCGGGGGGCACGCCATCGACGGTTGCGCCGAGAGCGGGCCCGTGGCTTTCGCCCCATGTGGTGACCCGAAAGAGGTGGCCGAAGGTGTTGAGGCTCATACCGCCGCTCCGCTGCTAGATGCGCGAGGTCAGCGATACCGAGCCACGCCCCCAAAGCCAAGCCTCAGGGACCCAAGGTGCGACGTTTTCGCGTGGCAAGGGCGGTGATAAATCCCGTGGTCCGGTCCACGGCGATGACAAGGCAGGTCGTCATCCAAAGCGGCATGTCGTGATTGGTGACAAAGCCGTAGGCAAAATAGATGAGCCAGATCAGTACCAGCTCGGCGGCAAATAGTGTCAGACGCAATCCCCCATGTCGGGTGCCTCCTTTCTCCTGAATTTATGGTATACGTTTGCATACCATATCGGAGCGGAGGACGCCATGAAAATCGGCAGACACAGCACCAAAAAAAGCCCCGGCGCGAGGGGCCGGGGCTTTGATCTGCGAAGGGGGGTGACCGGGTCGTCAGTCCTGACGCTTGGCGCGCGCCTTGACCGGGGCCCAGAGCTTTTTGTTGGTCAGGTACAGCAGCACCGCCAGAACCGACAGGAACAGAACACCCGTCAGGCCGGCCTGCTTGCGGGCCATGAGCTTGGGCTCGGCGGTCCACATCAGGAAGGCGGCAACGTCCATCGAGATGTTTTCGATGTCGGTTGCATGGCCGTCGTCAAATTCGACGTCATCGCCATAGAGCGGGGGTGCCATCGAGATCCAGCCGCCGGGGAAGGCGGTGTTCTCGTAGAGGATCACGCCGGCTTCCTCTTTCTCTTCGCCGGTATAGCCGGTGAGGAGCGAGGCGATGTATTCCGGGCCGCCCATGCCCTTGAGCAGCTGGTTGATGCCAGTGCCTTCGGGGCCGTGGAACCCGGCGCGGGCCTTGGCCATCAGCGAAAGGTCGGGCGCGCCGACTGCGTCAACCGCAGGGAAGTGGTCTGCCGGGGCGGCGGGGCGGAAATCGTCCAGCGCCTCGTCATAGACTTCAAAGTTGTCGGCGGCGTAGACGCGCACCTGCTCTTCGGTAAAGCCCGGGCCGCCTTCGTCCGAAAGGGTGCGCAGCGGCACGTATTGCAGGCCGTGGCAGCCCGCGCAGATCTCGGTGTACACCTTGAGGCCGCGCTGCAGCTGGTTCTGGTCGAATGCGCCGAACGGCCCTTCGAAAGAAAAGTCATAGTCGATGACTTTGCCTTCCTTGCCCGCAGCGAGGACGGGGCCGGCGGTCAGCGACAGCGCGACAACCGCGGTGGTGATGTATTTCGTGAACATCTCAGGTCCTCTTATTCTGCGGGAGTGGCCACGGGAGCGGCACCGCCTGCGTCGTCCGACTTGCCGTATTTGGCGTTGAAGTCGTCTTCGATGGTGGCCGGCGGGGTCAGCGGTTTTTCGATCACGCCCAGCAGGGGCAGGATCACGAGGAAATACGCGAACCAGTAGGCCGACCCGATCAGGGCGATCGTCGGATAGATGCCTTCGGCCGGGCGCGCGCCCACCCACATCAGCACGAAGAAGTCGATCACCAGCAGGGCGAACCACCACTTGAACATCGGGCGGTACCGGCCCGAGCGCACCGAAGACGTGTCGAGCCAGGGTGCCAGGGCCATGACGGCGATCGCACCAAACATCGCGATCACGCCAAAGAACTTGGCGTCGACGATGCCGAAGGTCACCCAGTTGGTCAGGATCACGATCCAGACTTCGGAGTCAAAGGCCCGCAGGATCGCGTAGAACGGCAGGAAGTACCATTCGGGCACGATGTGCGCAGGCGTCGCCAGGGCGTTCGCCTCGACATAGTTGTCGGGGTGGCCGAGGTAGTTGGGCATGAAGCCCACGACAGCCCAGAACACCACCAGGATCACGGCCAGAGCGAACAGGTCCTTGATCACGAAGTAGGGCCAGAACGGCAGAGTGTCTTTTTCGGCTTCGGCCTTCGAGGTGCGGCGCACTTCGACACCGGTGGGGTTGTTGTTGCCCGTGGTGTGGAAGGCCCAGATGTGCACGATCACCAGCCCTGCGATGACGAAGGGCAGGAGGTAGTGCAGCGAAAAGAAGCGGTTCAGCGTCGCGTTGTCCACGGCGGGCCCGCCCAGCAGCCAGGTCTGGATCGCCTCGCCCACGAAGGGGATTGCGCCGAACAGGCCGGTGATCACGGTCGCGCCCCAGAAGGACATCTGACCCCAGGGCAGAACATAGCCCATGAA